>NZ_JBSHNT010000143.1:0-169384 GCF_053601615.1 Pontimicrobium sp. MEBiC06410 | reverse complement strand
CTCCAATACAAATGCACAAACAAAATAAACTTAAAAGAAAACAATACAAATCAAAAAAGCTGAACAATCATAGGATTGTTCAGCTTTAAATAATAAATTTAATCCTTTATTAATCTGTATCGATTATTTAGGACTAGACATTTTTTTTATTCTTTAGCAGCCTCTTCTACCTCAGGTTTTTCTGGCTGTTTAAACAAATCTAAATAGGCTTCAGATATACCACCGACAATATGGCTTGCTATTAAACTCTGGTAACCATAATCTTCAATTAATAAATCGGCAGATTTACCATGCAAATAGACTCCAAAAATAGTAGCTTCTAAAGGGTTATAGCCTTGAGATAATAAACCCGTAATCATTCCTGTTAAAACATCTCCTGTACCTGCTGTAGCTAGACCAGGATTTCCAGTTGCATTTACATATAACTTATTATGGAAAACAGTAATAGTATTTGCACCTTTAATAACAACAATAACATCATGCTTTTTAGAAAATGCTTTTGTTTTTTTCAATTTATCAAAATCATCCTTCCATGTTCCAACTAAACGCTCTAACTCCTTAGGGTGCGGCGTTAAAATAGTTTGCTTTGGTAATAATTTAAGCAATGCTTTCTTTTTAGATAAAATATTTAAACCATCTGCATCAATAACTAAAGGCGTTTTATTCTCTTTTAAAAAAGCTTCAAAAGCTGTTATTGTTTTAGCATCTGTTCCCACACCTACACCAAAGGCAATTACTGTGGGTTCTATATCAAAATCTATACTAGTAATTTTAGCTTCATCTGCATCTGTAATTACCATAGCTTCAGGAAAAGCGGCTTGTAATGCTGTATAACCACATTTTGGTATATAAGCAGTAACTAACCCAGCACCAACAGCTAAAGTAGCACGACTAGCTAATGTTACTGCACCTATTTTACCATAACTACCTCCTATTATAAGACTATGTCCATAAGTACCTTTATTAGAAAACTTTTGTCTAGGTTTATATATAGGTAACACTTCATGCTTTCCTATTAAATCGGCTTCAGTTTCTGCTTTATATAAAAATTCTTGATCTATACCTATGTCTATAACTTCCCATTGTACAGTATATTTTGCCGTTTCTGGCAAAAAGAAAACTAACTTAGGGGTTTGAAAACTTAATGTATACCCAGCTGTAACTACTGCTTCTGGGTCGCTTGGTAATTTATCTGTATATAATCCAGACGGAATATCTATAGCCAAAGTATAAGCCCTAGAAGCTCTAAAATGATTAAATAACCCTTTAACCCAATCGTCTACTGGGCGATTTATACCAATACCAAAAACAGCATCTACAATAATGTCGTTAGCATCTATTGGAGAAAAATCTTCTGCACAACTTAAAAGAGTAGGCCAATCTTTAGTAACATTTTTTATACGATCGTAATTAATTAAAAAATCTTTAGAACGCTTATCGCTACAATTTACAATATACGTTTTAACATTATAACCATGTGTAACCAAATGTCTAGCAACAACTAAACCATTACCTCCATTGTTACCAATACCACAAAATACATGAATAGGGACTTGTGCACCTTGCATACGCATGTGTAACCAATTAAAAATCTGCATTCCTGCACGTTCCATTAAATCGGTAGAGGAAATTTTTTGTTTTTCTGCAGTGAGTTTATCTCCTGCATATACTTGTTCTTTAGATAAAATCTTCATATGTATTACCTCCTAAATGAGATTAATTTAAATTATACTTTAAATATATTAGGTTCATTATATTATATCTAATGTTAAAGCTATTTTGTTTCAAATAATTAAGTAAAATGCTTTAATTTTTAGAATAGCATAAAAATTTAGTTTTTATTTTGTTATTCGGGTAAAAGTAATACTTTTACTATGTATTACACATATAAAATGTATAGCAAAACCAAAATAGTAACTATTAACTTAACTTCTACTACAGAAGTAACCACTGCTGCAATTACATTTTCTACTATTACTACTACCCTTTTGGGTTGTTTATAATATATATTCCCCCAGGCATTTTGTAGTTATTATATAGTAAATAACTACTCCATTTAATCGAAGTTTACACAACAACATTACATACAATACACATGCAAGTATTAAAATTTGGAGGAACTTCTGTAGGTTCTTCAAAAAACATAAATAAAGTTATCTCTATTTTAGAGCAATATGCAACTAAAGGCAAAGTAATTTGCGTCGTTTCTGCCGTTGGTGGCATTACAGATAGAATACTTAATGCAGGACATTTAGCAAAAGCTAATGATAATAACTACAAAAAGGAATTTAAAGCTATAAAAACAACGCATTTAAATATTCTATTAAAACTTATTCAAAATGCAGATTCTGAAATAATTACAGCTTTAAAAGAAAAACTTAAACAATTAAAAAGTTTACTCGATGGCATCTATTTAGTAAATGAATTATCGCCACAAACATCGGACAGATTAGCTAGTTTTGGAGAATTATTATCGTCTTTTATTATTTCGGAAACCTTAAAATCTAGAAACTTTAATACAGCCTACAAAAACACTCAAGATTTAATTATTACAAACTCTAATTTCACTAAAGCAGAAGTAATATTCGATGTTACTAATAGTAATATAAACACTTATTTTAAA
The DNA here is from genome assembly GCF_053601615.1 of Pontimicrobium sp. MEBiC06410. Taxonomy (NCBI): domain Bacteria; kingdom Pseudomonadati; phylum Bacteroidota; class Flavobacteriia; order Flavobacteriales; family Flavobacteriaceae; genus Pontimicrobium; species Pontimicrobium sp. MEBiC06410. The sequence goes on along the minus strand of NZ_JBSHNT010000143.1, from coordinate 166,761 downwards.
GACGCAAAACAAGATATTACTATACTTCCTGGGTTTATATCTAAATCTATTAATAGCAAAATCACAACTTTAGGTCGTGGTGGGTCTGACTATACAGCAGCCATAGTTGCAGCTGCTTTAAAAGTGGAACGCTTAGAAATCTGGACAGATGTTAGCGGTATGTTTACTACAAACCCAAAATTAGTAAAACAAGCATTCCCTATTGCAGAAATCTCGTACCAAGAGGCTATGGAATTATCGCATTTTGGAGCTAAAGTACTATACCCTCCAACAATACAACCAGTTTTAAATTTGCAAATTCCTATTCATATAAAAAACACTCTAGAGCCTGAGGCGGCTGGTACTATTATTAGTAGCAATCCAGATAAAAAAATAGCAACAGCAACAGGAATTACTAATATTAACAATATCTCTTTACTAACCTTACAAGGCAATGGCATGGTAGGCGTTCCTGGGTTTTCTAAGCGTTTGTTTGAAACATTAGCGCAAAAAGAGATTAATATTATTTTAATAACACAAGCTTCCTCCGAACATTCTATATGCTTTGGTATAGACGATAAAGATGCAAAGGTTGCAGAAATTGCAATTAACAATGTTTTTGAATACGAAATAACGACGCATAAAATAAAGCCAATAGAAGTAGAAAGTAACCTTTCTATTATTGCACTTGTTGGAGATAAAATGAAAAGTCACCAAGGTATTAGTGGCAAAATGTTTAGTACATTAGGTAGAAATAATATTAATATAAGAGCTATAGCCCAAGGCGCATCTGAACGTAACATATCTGCAGTAATAGCAGAAAAGGATGTAAAAAAAGCATTAAATACGTTGCATGAACGCTTTTTTGAAGGCAATATAAAACACCTTAATTTATTTATTATTGGTGTTGGTAATGTAGGTGAAAAACTAATAGACCAAATAGAACAGCAAAATGAGTACTTAAATAAAACACATAAAATAAATTTAAAAATTGTAGGGATTTCAAACTCTAGGCGCATGGCATTTAACGAAAATGGCATAGCGCTTAACGAATGGCCTTTTAGATTACAACAAGGCACACAAGCCAATTTACAAGGTTTTTTAGACAAAGCTATAGCCTTAAATTTACGTAATAGTATTTTTATTGATATTACTGCAAGCGAAGCCGTATCAAATTTATATGCTGAGTATTTAAAAAATAGTATTGCGGTAGTAGCTTGTAATAAAATAGCATGCTCTAGCGATTTCGAAAACTATAGCAATCTAAAACACTTATCTGTAAAATACAATGCGCCATTTTTATTCGAAACTAATGTGGGTGCAGGCTTACCAGTAATAAATACACTAAACAATATGGTAGCCTCCGGAGATAAAGTAACCTCTATACAAGCCGTATTATCGGGGAGTTTAAACTTTATTTTTAATAATTATACAGATAAACGCAACTTCCACGACATTGTAAAACAAGCACAGTTTGAAGGCTACACAGAGCCAGACCCAAGAATAGATTTAAGCGGTATAGATGTGGTTAGAAAAATTTTAATTCTAGCACGAGAAAATGGAACTAATATAAATGTAGAAGACATTACTAACGAGTCCTTTTTAACTGAAAAAAACTTAAAAAGTAATACTGTAGACGATTTCTACGGTTCTCTCATTGAAGACGAAGCGCATTTTAAAACCTTATATGCTGAAGCTAAAGCTAAAAACTGTCAATTAAAATACGTTGCCGAATTTAATAACGGAAAAGCAAAAGTAGGCTTGAAACACATTCCTGAAGGCCACCCGTTTTATAATTTAAAAGGGAAAGATAATATTGTAATGTTTTATACAGAACGCTATCCAGAACAACCTATGATTATAAAAGGCGCAGGAGCCGGTGCAGATGTTACAGCTTCTGGCCTATTTGCAGATATTATACGTATTGGGAATAACTAATTAGGAATTAGGAATTAGGAAAACTATAAAATAGATTATCATTACAAAGATGTAGGACGTGCAATCTGTTAAATGATTAACGATTGAAGAACAACGAATAACGATTTTTGAATTACTTACTCTTACAAAGTTCAAGTTTTAATATTGTCATTCCTATACAGACAAGAATACACTTAAGGTAATAAAGTATGATATCAAATACATTGTAAATTGATACACTAGCGTTAGTTCGAGTGAAATTCTTTTTTCAAGAATTTTGTATCGAGAACCATTAAAACAATAATTAAGAGATTCCCGTCTTTACGGGAATTAAAAAAGATTACCGCTTTCGCGGCAAATAAATATGAAAGAAATAAAAATATTTTCACCAGCAACAGTAGCAAATGTGTCCTGTGGTTTTGATGTGTTAGGTTTTTGTCTAGATACCATTGGCGATGAAATGGTTGTTCGTAAAACCGAAACCAAAGGTATTACTATAACAAAAATTGAAGGCTACAATTTACCATACGAAACAGAACAAAATGTAGCAGGAGTTTCTGCATTGGCATTAATAGAACATGCTAAACCCAATTGTGGCTTTGAAATAGAAATCTATAAAAATATAAAACCAGGAAGTGGTGTTGGTAGTAGCTCGGCAAGTGCAGCAGGAAGCGTATATGCTATAAACGAACTATTAGGAAAACCATACAATACTACAGAGTTAACCTATTTTGCTATGAAAGGGGAAGCTTTAGCCAGTGGTAGCGAACATGCCGATAATATTGCTCCTGCCCTATTTGGAGGTTTCACTTTAGTAAAATCATGCGAGCCCTTAAAAGTATTACAACTTCCTACACCTAAAGCATTATATGCTACTATAATACATCCAGAGATTGAAATAAAAACCGCAGAAGCTAGAGCCATACTACCAAAAAACGTTCCATTAAAAAGTGCTATTACACAATGGGCAAACGTAGGAAGTTTAGTGCATGCTATGCATACTAACGATTATACGCTGTTAAGCCAATCGTTAAACGATGGCATTATAGAACCCTACAGACAACAATTAATTCCACATTACAATACCATAAAAACCGAAAGCATAAAAGCAGGAGCCTTAGGCTGTGGTATTTCGGGTTCTGGCCCTTCAATTTTTACATTAAGTAAAGGTGAAACCAATGCAAAACAAGTTGCAGAAGCCATGCGTAATGTATATTCCAAAACCGATATAAATTTCAATATTTATGTTTCTAAAATAAATACAGAAGGCATAAAAGCACTAAATACTAACCACTGAATACTGAATATGAATTATTACTCTTTAAATAAAAAAGCACCAAACGCATCGTTTAAAGATGCTGTAATAAAAGGGCTAGCACCAGATAAAGGTTTGTACTTCCCAGAAACAATAACACCATTACCACAATCGTTTTTCGAAACTATAGACAACTTATCGTATACAGAAATAGCTTATGAAGCTATTAAACAATTCGTCTCTCCAGAGATTCCAGAAACCGTTTTAAAGACCATTATAGATGAAACCTTGTCCTTTGATTTTCCTGTAGTAAAACTTAATAATGCAATTTCTACATTAGAGCTATTTCATGGTCCAACTATGGCGTTTAAAGATGTAGGCGCACGTTTTATGGCGCGCTGTTTAGGCTATTTTAATAAAGAAAACACAAACGAAGTTACCGTTTTAGTCGCTACTTCTGGAGATACAGGTGGTGCTGTAGCCAATGGTTTTTTAGGCGTAAAAGGCGTTAACGTGGTTATTTTATACCCAAGCGGAAAAGTAAGCGATATACAAGAAAAACAACTCACTACATTAGGGCAAAACATAACCGCTTTAGAAGTAAATGGCACATTCGATGATTGCCAAGCCATGGTAAAACGTGCTTTTTTAGATGATACAATAACCTCGCAAATGCAATTAACATCTGCAAACTCTATAAATGTAGCACGATGGTTACCACAACTATTCTACTTTATGTTTGCTTACAAACAATTGCATAATACCCACAAAAACATTGTGTTTTCTGTACCTAGTGGTAATTTTGGTAATGTTTGCGCTGGTATGATGGCACAGCAATTAGGCTTACCAATACAGCATTTTATAGCCTCAAACAATGCAAATAATGTGGTAACAAACTATTTAAAAACCAAAGAATACACACCAAAACCCTCTGTACAAACCATAAGTAATGCTATGGATGTTGGAGACCCAAGTAATTTTATACGCATACAAGAAATTTATAACAACAATTTTAAGGTCTTACAAAGTAACTTATCCTCTTATAGTTTTACAGACGAAGACACTAAAGTAGCCTTAAAAGAAATCTATGACTTATATAATTATGTAGCAGACCCGCATGGAGCTGTGGGTTACTTAGGCTGCAAAGCATATTTAAAAAATAATCCCAATGCACATTGTGTATTTTTAGAAACAGCACACCCTACTAAGTTTTTAGATATTGTGGAAGCCACAATTAACAAAAAGCAAGACCTACCAGCACAAATACAGGCTGTAATACATAAAACAAAAGTGGCCACAAGCATAAGCAATTATAAGGATTTAAAAACGTTTTTATTAAGCTAAAAGAATTACTGTTTTAACATTTAAAAAGTGTTTTTTAGATACAAACCCGATAATTATTGGGTTTGTATCTAAAAATCTAATTCCTTAGTCTTATACATAAGTACAAATTGAAAGTTTATATTCTAGCATAAAAAAGGTATTTAATATCTGTAACCAATCATAAAATTTAGCATCAACCCTAACTTGTTTTAGGTTCTAACCTAGACGCATTTATGTTTTTAAGTGTTATGTTAAAACAAGTTCAGCTTCGCGTTATAAATAGTATTATAACACGAAAAGGATAGTCGGTAAATAATATTATGTTATTTAATATTCATCTCACATAAAAATATGCTGCAAACAAATAGTACAAAATATATTTTACATTATAAAAACACCTTAGTTCCTCAACAAAATTTACATACAAAAAGTTAGCGTTCCATTTTTATGGAGAATAACAAACTAAATAGACCAACACTCCAAAAATTTAATTTTCGTAAAACAAACTCAATTAGGTTTCACGTACTAATTAAAGTTTTTCTAGCTTATTATGTACCTTATCTATTTCTGTATCTATATATGCTTGTGCATAATGCACATACCTATTAAACGAGTTACTTGCATGGCTATGCCCACTAATTTTACGCACTAAATGCTCTGGCATGCCTAAAATTAATAAAGTAGTAATAGCCGTTCTACGCATCATGTGCGAACTCATTTTATCGCAAAACCTAATACCTTTTACAGATGCCCCTTTAGGTTTCCCTTGTCTTTCCCTAGATACTTCTATAGGGTTTGTAAATCCTGCCTTCTCTCCTATTTGCTTTAAACTTCTATTAAAAATAAACAAGCTAATACTTCCAAAAACAGGCATTTTTGCCGATGTCTTTTTATAATTTTTATAAATAGCAATGGCATAACTAGGTAATTTTATAAAACTATAAGTTTTGGTCTTTTGCGACTTTATCTTTAAATACCACTCCTCCCCTTGCTTTTCAAAATTCTTGTTCGTTAAATTAAAAATATCCGAAAACCGAAGTCCTGTTGTACAACCAAATACAAAAACATCCTTAATACGCCGCATTGCAGGAGTTAAACTATTGGTAAACTCAACATCATGAATTAAAAACTTTAATTGCTCTGGAGACAATACCAAAATATCTACTTCCTCTTTGCGTACATAAAATAAACGCTGAAAATCTCCAGTAGGAAAATCTTTATCATTCTTTAAATAATTAAAAAAAGTACGAATCATTTTTATGTTAGCCCCTACATAATTATCAAAACACCCTTTTTTATAGAGAAACTCTGTAAATTTTTTATAAAACTTTTTCCAATAGTTCTTCTCCGAGCCTAATTCCCTTTTATTTAATTTTGAAGCATCGCAAATACGAAGCTCAAAACCCGTGTCTGTTGTAAACTGTATTAAATTATTAAGTGTATATCTATAATTGTCTATAGAACCTTTGGTAATACGTTCACCATTTTTTTTTAAGCGCTTACCTGTTTCACTTTCTCTTATAAATTGCTTAAACAGAGGAACAATTGGAGTTGTTGTTTTCATAAAATAATAGACCGTTAAAAACAATAAAATTTATCTTTTTATTTATCAAAAAAAGAGGTACCTTTATTACAAATATAAGACTTAAAATAGCAATATTATGCAGTTTTAAGCTTGTATTAAAACAATTGAACGTTCTTATTTTATTGAATGTAGTAGTACTTTTGATTACTATCCTTTTGGTATGTTAATGCCTAATAGGAACGGAAGTAGTGATAGCTATAGATATGGCTTCCAAGGACAGGAAAAGGATGATGAGATTAAAGGAGATGGGAATTCTATAAACTTTAAATATAGAATGCATGATCCACGTGTAGGGAGGTTCTTTGCTAGGGATCCTTTAGAAAAAGAATACGCATACAATTCCCCTTATGCTTTTAGTGAGAATAGACTTGTTGATGGCGTTGAATTAGAAGGACTAGAGTTTAGATATGGGCCAGCAAACTGGTTAGCTACTGACCAAAGAGCGAAAGCAGAAGCAAAAGAAAATCCTAATGATCCTAATGCATATCTAAATACTTTTGCTTCAATTACGATTCAAATGTCAACAGCAAGTGTTGTGGGTGAGTCTATAGTTTTCTCAACAGTGTTAATGGCTTATTATGCTCCTCTTGCTACAAGTTGGGCTATTCAAAACCCTTATGGAGCAGGCGTTATAGGTCATCAAGTAGGAGGATTTGTTTGGGGTTTAGGGACAGATGAACCTTATCCTTTTCCAGCATCCTTTGGTGATGAAGTAAGTTCTAATGCAAGAAGAGCTCTTGTAGGTGGTCTAGGTGATGATTTTGTTAAAAATATCACAAAAGGGCTTCAAGAGGTTAGAAAAAAGATTAATCCAACTGGTTCGGATATGAATTGTGTTGATTGTGCTATTCAGTTTCAAAGAATGGTAGCTCTTGGAGCTAATGATATTATGGCTGCAACTAGTAAGAATGGTGTAGATCCTGCTCAAGTTAGTACTTTGATTAAAAATTCTTTTGGATGGGGAAATGTTTTTGATTATGTTCCTTCTAATAACTCTGCATGGTTATTATCTGATTTAAAAGGTAAAATAGGACAATCAAGTGTTATTATATTAGGAAAGCTTAAAAAACCAAATGGAGATGTTACTCATCACGCTTTTAATGCCATAAGAGATGAAAATCAAGTATGGAGATTTATAGATGCTCAAAATGGAGCAGAGTATAGTAATCAGTTTTTAGATGCACGTTTTAAGTCTTTTACTATTTTTGAAACTCTTATTGATGGAGCGATAGACACTACTAAGAAAAATTAATTATGGACAAAAAGGAAATAGAGGAGCTTATTAAGCCTTTTTTGAAAAAAGAAGATGTTATTTATGAAAAATATGAATATGAGAATGATTTATATTTATTTATAGTAAATAAGAAAAATATTAAAGAAATTGAAAATAAAACACATAATAAAGTAGGTGGAGAAGGTCCTATAAAAATCAATTTAAAGACTAAAGAAGTAAAAAGAATACATTATTTAGAAATACCTATTGGCTTGATTGAGAAAGAATATTCTAGACCTACCAATGAAGAAATATTCTTAAAAATAAAAAAGAGCAAATATATAGATGTAGAAGATATTTATGATTATTTATTAAATGAATGTGGAGATGTACTAAGAGAGGAATATGATATTGACATTTATAATGACAATGAAATCGGTATAAATTTTAAAAATCTTAAAATAAAGAATAAATTCAATGAGTTTTTTAAGGCTATTAATGCGAGGGTACTTATTGATGAAGAGATTAAGGTTTTGGTTTTAAGGAAGGTAGGGTAGTGCAGTAGTTACTAATCCCTTGCAATCTACACGACTATTTTAAAACAATGTGTCCCATAAATGGGATTGTGTTGAAATAGAGATAGTTATGTTTTTATATTTTAAAATACAATCATTAATTAAAAAGTAACATTCGTAAACGATGTTACTTTTTACTTTTATTAAGCTTTAGGATGTTATACACATACTTTACCCGCTACCCCCTGCTACCGCTAGTTTGTAACTAGTGGCGGTAAGAGTAAGCATAACTAAAACAGTTGTTTTATATGTTTAGACATTGTTTTTAAGTTCATTGAAATAAATTTATTAAAAATTGTAAAGGTTTTTATCCTTTTGGTATGTTACTGCCCAATAGGAACGCATCAACGGATAGCTACCGTTATGGCTTCCAAGGGCAAGAAAAGGATGATGAGATTAAAGGGGAGGGGAACTCTTTAAATTATAAGTTTAGAATGCATGACCCAAGAGTGGGACGTTTCTTTGCTGTTGATCCTTTATTTAAGAGTTACCCTGCAAACTCTCCATATGCTTTTTCAGAAAATAGAGTAATAGATCAAATTGAAAGAGAAGGGCTAGAAGCTACTTTCTATATGTTGGGTATGAAAGAGATTGATGGCGATAATTATTTTCAATTAGTTCAAGTATATCAAGTTGGTCAAGATTCTCCAGAATGGGTTAAAAAAGAATTAGGTGAGACTAACTATGTTAAAGGTTCTGATGGTCATTGGCATGTAATACCAGACAAAGTAATGAACCAGAGTATTACTAACCTTGGGGATAGTCCAGACGAAATTTTCAACGTACTTAATCAAGGTGACATAGCTGATGACGAAGCTGATATGGGTGGGGATTAAAAGCAATGGAACGTTTAGGAAATAGACTCGAAACAGCGACGGGGTATTCTTTCTCTATTCTGGTGTAAAGAATATAGCAAGAAACGCAAAACACTTATTAAATGGTAAGATTGGAGACTTTCGACTCCCTTCCAGAAGACATAATGGAATTAACGTTAAAATGAAAACTGTTGCTAAAGAAAAAAATCACGTATATGCTGACTACGTTAATGTTAAAAAAGATTTGGAGAATCTAAAAAAAGGAAATTATCAACAGAAAGGAAATGTAAAAGAACTCGAAAACGGAAGAACATATACACTCTCAGGTAGAGATGGAATGGAACTTGTTCCTTTAGGAGGACCTGGGGTTTTCCCTGCAAGTAGAGGTGGATTTAAAGGATTAGGTGTTTTAAATGAGAAAGGGTTGACTAAAGAAGCCTACAAAATAATGACCAATATGAAATTAGATAAAAAATCGATTAGAGAGGCATATAGTTTATATTTTAAAGTTCATACTAAATAGAGACTTATGGATTTCATCATCAATAAATTATTAAACGAGCAAAAATTAATTGAGTTTTTTTCTGACTTTTTTAATATAGCTCAAAAAAGTATATTTCGACTTCTAGAAGCTGAGGATAGTTCATTAATGACTTTTACTTATGTAAAATCTCAAGGCGATTTTAAGCTTATTCTTTCTATATATGTTGATGAAAAATATTTTAAAAAATATACAGATATTACAATAGCAAAAAGTATTTCTAAAAAATTTGATGTTAAAATTTTAATTGATGATGGTGAAGTATTTGCAAACTCGTATTTGTTGATAAATAAAGATGAAGAACCTGTCAAGATATTTCTTAAAGATTTTGATGATGAAAACTTAAATATAACTATAGATACAAAATAATTACTTAGGTAGTTACCTCGCTCCCCGCTCCCGCTAGAATCTTTCTAGTGGCGGTAAGAGTAAGCTTAACTAAAACAGTTGTTTTATATGTTTTAGACATTGTTTTTAAGTTCATTGAAATAAATTTATTAAAAATTGTAAAGGTTTTTATCCTTTTGGTATGTTACTGCCGAATCGCAATGGCTCAACGGATTCCTACCGTTACGGCTTCCAAGGACAGGAAAAGGATGATGATATTAAGGGGGATGGGAATTCTTTGAATTACAAGTTTAGGATGCATGACCCTCGAGTTGGGCCTCTGCTACCGCTAGTTTGTAACTAGTGGTGGTAAGAGTAAACAGTGTCAATAATATATTCAGTGTAGATAATTATAAATAAGTGAAAGCTTTTACAATGATTTTGTAGAAGCTTTTGTATTTTAGAATAATGAGTAGAAATTATAAATTCCATAATAAATCTGGTTTATATTTTGTGTCTTTTGCTACAGTAAATTGGATAGATGTTTTTACTAGGCAAGTTTACTTTAATGTATTAGTTGATAGCATAAATTATTGTAGAAAAGAAAAAGGTATGGAGTTGTATTGTTATTGTTTTATGCCAAGCCACATCCATTTAATATTTAGATCAAGTAATAACCAACCTTCAGAATTACTTAGAGATTTTAAACGTTACACCTCAAAAAAAGTTATGAAAACTATAGAGAACAATCCGCAAGAGAGTCGTAGAGAATGGTTATTATGGATGTTCGAAAGAGCAGGTAAAAAGAATACAACAACAACTAAACACCAATTTTGGCAACATCATAATAAACCAATAGAACTATGGAGTGAACAGGTAATAAAACAAAAAATAGATTATATACATAATAATCCTGTAGAGGCTGGTTTTGTAGTAAATGCTATAGATTGGAAATATTCTAGCGCAAGGAATTTTCAAGATGACAATACAGTTTTAGAAATAGATAACGTTGGATTTTTTGGATGAACTTCCTTAAAAAGGAAAACTTCTACATCCCTGTAAAAGTTTCCTTTTATATTTTTCACTCTTACCGCCACTAGTTACAAACTAGCGGTAGCGGGGGGTAGTTTTATGTTTAACTAAGTTTTATAAAATCATGATTTGTCTCATTCACATAATCCGCAGAAAAGTAAAAACTTCTTAAGTGTTCTCCGCAGAAAGGGCAATATTCTAGCGTTCTCCTTGGAACATTTTTTTCTCCATTGTCGTACCCAGTAGTTAAATAAAACATATTGTAGGGCTCATTTCCATTTTTTGGTAGCCCAAATTTATCTATACGGATTATTCTAATATTTGGTCCCGTCAAATTATGTAACTCCAATTCCCTTTTAAAAGAAGAGCAACAAAATTTTAAAGTATCATCATATCTTTTTTTCATCAATTTATTAATTATTAGGTTTAGCCAATACATTTAAAGCCTTTCTAACTTCCTCTCCAACAAATTCATAAGTAGTATGTTTTATTTGTTTGCCTCCTATCATATGAATATCATTAGGTAAAATATTTAGTCTACTAGCTGTACTTTCAGCATTTTGAAGCCTATATAATCCTGACTCTGATAATTCAAATTTCATTACCGACCCTCCATTCTTAACATATGAAGCTGCAACTGATACGTCGTCAGTCAAATAAATTATAGTTCCAGAACTCTCACTACCTGTGTAGCCTCTGTATAGTGTTATAGTAGGGTCAAAGACATCATCAGTAGCTTTTAATATCTCTACAAAGTCATCACTTTTACTAGACGCTGATGATCCCGAAAAATATTTTGAGCCACCAGTTAGAGACTTAAATTTCAATAAGCCACCAACAAAGAATACAGGTGAGTTAAAATTATCTTCTTTAATATGCCCAGAAGCACTCTGGATGCGGCTAACATTATGAGCATTTGTATATCTATTTCCTAAACCTAATAAATAATCTAAATATCCTTCTGATAATTTTTTATTAGATAGAAAATCTTTAACCTCTCCTGTTGGTTCTTTTCTAGATCCTACTTCTCTACTGTAATAATTCGCAGCACTTTGCCAATCATGACCAAAACCATTACCATTTTGCTGCGCATATTCAATAGCTATAGGCGCTAGCAATAACTCATATTCGCTAGTTTTAAACCATTTAAGATTACCTTCTTCGTCAGTTCCTCCCGTCCAACTCGTGGTAAAGGCTCCAATTACGCTAAACAAATTAAAATCTCCAGCTTGTATTCTTTTATGGTCTGGTGCTATAGCTGTCTGACCTTCTTGTGTGGGTGGTTCTGATGGTTCAAGTCCTTCAAGCTCTACCATGTCAATTAATCTGTTTCCACTAAATTGATACGGCGAATAATATGGATAAGCTTTTTCCATTGGGTCAGGTGTAAAGAAACGCCCCACTCTAGGATCATGCATCCTAAAGGTATAATTCAGACTATTTCCTTCACCTTTTATCTCATCATCTTTCTCCTGTCCTTGGAACCCGTATCTATAGCTATCACTACTACCGTGGCGATTAGGCATTAACATTCCAAAAGGATAGTAATCATTAAATGCAATTACGTCTGCATCGAAACTACCATTTTTAACAATTTTACGATCTGTAATTACAGATAAAACATTCCCTAAATGGTTAGAAAGCTCAAAGCGCTTATCTCCTGCTAACCTGTTATAATCTGCCATGCTAATTATACCTGGTACGGCTGGGTTATTATCTGCTGGATCTAAGAAATCTAAATGGCCATCGGCATCGGTATCATCGTCTGTTGGGTTACCGTTTCCGTTTTCATCTTCTTCTTGGGTAATGTATCCATCACCATCATCGTCTATATCTAAGTAGTTAGGTGAACCATTGTTATCGGTATCTAATAAATAGGTATCTACATATCCTATATCTCCTTCTTGTAATGGGTTCTCGTTCTCGGTTAATACGGTATCGTTATCATCGTCTGTATCTAGATAGTTTGGCGTACCATCGTTATCGAAATCTCCTCCATTATTATACTCATGTATAGTTAAAACGGTATCGTTATCGTCGTCATTATCTAAATAGTTTGGTATTCCATCGCCATCGGTATCATCATCGTCATAATTACCATTACCATTTAAATCTTCTTGTATTGTAGGAATGCCATCTCCATCATCATCACTATCTAAATAGTTTGGGGTACCATCGCCATCGGTATCGTCATTTAATACAGTACTATCATTATTAGGGTTTTCGTACATGGTTAATATACCATCATTGTCATCATCTGTATCTAAATAATCTGCTGTACCATCTCCATCTGTATCATCATCATCAAAATCACCGTTACCATTTATATCTTCTTCATCATTAAGTACTGTATCATTATCTAAATCATTATCTATTCCACAAGATGGTATCCAGTGTGCTAGGTCTAGGTCTGGCAATGTTAATGTAGAACCGTTAGATGTGGGGTTTACTCCTACTTCAGAAAACACATAATTTCTAGCAACATTGTTAATATTATAATTTAAGTAACACATTTCAAAGTTAGCGGCATAAACATATCCACTAACTAATACAGGTATTAACCCGAAACTAGAAACGGTTGTTGTTTGTGTTATTCCTCCAGATTGTGATGTGTAAGTAACTCCGTTATGCGTTATAGATACATTGTAAGCGTCTGATCCTGTAACGTCTATACTAAAATCTACTTCATTTACATCTATATTTGGAATAACATTTGTAATATCGCTTAACGTTATAAGTGTAGAAGTTGTCGTACTATTTTGTGATGCTGTTACAGTTTCTTCTAGTCGTACTTGTGGTACATACTTATAATCTACACCAACAATGGTTTTAACCATAGTAAGCCTTATACTTCTATGTATATGTGGAGTTGCATCTGCTACAGAGAAAATAGTACGTCTATTTTGGGTAAAGTCTCTTAGAGTTACTTTAGTACCAAATGTATAATTTTCGCCTGTTGCAAATGTCATGTCTATTTCATTTGCGCTATTAAAAGTTCCTGAACCTGTATTTGTAGTAAAGCTATATGCACAATTGTCGCATATTGTATTGGTAGGTGAACTTACATTGTTATTTGTATTAGCGCTAACTCTTTCTGCTAGCTGTTTATTTGCTATTGTATTACCTAATGATACATTTGTGTATTCTTGTAGCCCTAACCTACTACTTCCATAAATATGGTGTTCTTTTAATGTAAAGCCTTCTTCGTCGTATGGTGAGCCATTAAAATCTTTTATTTTTGCCTTAAATGTACTTCCTGCACTTGCTTTAAAACCAGGCTTTAAAATAATTTTATTTCCTGCTTCTAATGTAACATCACCTGTTGTAACTGTATAATTTGTTCCGTTTGAATTTTCAATTTTATTTAAAGCTTGTATTAATTCTGTTGTAGTAACAGTAGCTGTTGGTAAAAATATATCGTACTCACTTGGGCCTGTGTTTGTAGTTCCATCATTATCTATAAGCATATTATATACTCCTAAGACATTACCTTGTGCATCTCTTACATAATAAGTTGTTTTAATATCTCCTCCTCCATTTGTATTAGATAAGTCTAATGTTTTAGATATTCTATTACCTAAACCATCATAATTAAAGGAGATTTTTTCGTTGTTTTCTTTTATAATCTCTTTTACTTTACCAGCTACAGTCCAAATAATAGTATCTAATCTACTTTCTCTGTCTTTAACCAATTGTCCAATTTCGTCATAGATATAATTATCTAAGGTTTGCGAATCTATATCTACATCAAAATTAGTTGGGTTTGCACTATCTATTACATGATTTAATTGATTTGTCTCTGAATTATATTCATATCTCAACCTATCCATATTCTGCCCATTCGCATCTCTGTTTAAGCCCTGTAGATTACCATTTTTATCGTAAGTATATGATGTTTTGTATAAATCGTTAGCTGTAGTAAAAGCATTATTATTACTTTCTGTAATTGATTGATTATTACTAGCCTTTATACGATTTAATTGATCGTATACGTAAGTATTAGAAAGTGATGATAATTTATCCTCATTTAATCCTCTTAATGAGGTTGTCATTTGCTTTATATTACCATTATACAGATTATTAGGAGATGTTGTTTTTACCGTACTTAAATTTAATAACCTATTAGAATTATTGGATACATAATCTCCATCAAAATAATCTAATGTATACCCAAAGGCATCTTTAGCTATTACAGTATTGGTACCAAAACCATCTTGTCCTATATCATCGGCTGGGTTTAATCTTTCAGAATTTACCCCTTTTAGCCAACCTTGTATAGTATAAGCATAATCTAAGCCTTGTACTTTTTTATCTCCGATTAATACTCTTGCCAAAGGTCCATGCTTATAATAATCGTAAACAGCTTCATTTTCCCAAATAACACCATCTGTAGAGGTCTTAACTTCTATTATCCTGTTATCTGCATCGTAAGTATAATTGTGTATAAATTGATCTGTTTCTCCTTTTTGATAAGTTACTGAATTTACATTACCACTTATTAAGTCGTAATTGTATGCTACTTTTTTTATTTGTTGCCCAAGTGCTACTAAATCTGGCGTATTAATATATGTTATTAACTCTTTAACATTACCATGTATGTCGTAGCTGTAGAATAATCCATTATCGAAAGTATTATAGGCTGCTGGATACTTAACGTAATGCACTACTGTAGTAACTCTATTTCTATTGTTTTGTTCATTATATATACCAAACTGATCAACAATATCCTGATCAAAAATAGCATCGTAAATAGTAACAGTTACATCTTGTCTTTGGTTAGAAAAATTATTAGGGAAGTTGTCCTCGTTTACTTCTTCTACTAACATTCCTGAACTAATTAATACTAAACGTCCTTCATCATTAATTTCATATTTATTATCTAGTGTTAAAAGTTCTCCTGCTTCTTTTATTCTTCCTAAACCATCATACGCTGTATAGCTATAGGCTTCATTATTATTTTCGTCACTTATATTTTGCTTTGCATTTTGGGACATTACAATTCTACCCAGTTCATCGTAAGCAAAACGTGTTTCTTTACCATCGGGTGTAGATTGCCAAACCAATTGATTTAATGAGTTGTACTTATATCTTGTTTTTAGTTTATGATTTGGTGCTACAGCTGTGCCATCTTGTGCTCTAGCAGCATTTATGGCTCCATTGTTAGGGTTTTGGAATCTATCTACACCTTGTGGAGGAACTGTTTGCATTAAATTACCTGCTTGGTCGTAATAGTAGAGTGTGTATTGGTACTCTTTATCGTTATACTTTAAATTAAATGTCTCTACTAATTGATTTATAGCTGCATTTAAGTAAGCGTTAGTAAAGTTTTCAGTTTGCTCCTCTATATATTGCTCATACAAATCGCTAGCATAAGTTAATTGTAAGTTATTTACAAAGGAATCGCAGTCTGAAGTGGTTGTTTCTACTTCTGGTGAATTTATTGTTATTTGTGCTGCAGTACAAACACTATTAATAACCATATAAATATCATTTACATACTCTAACCAATTAATAGTTTCTGCATTTTCTGAGATACCTATATAATCATGAAAAGCATCTATTGCTTCTGCTATTTTTGGATGTCCTATGCCTAAAGCATGACTACTAAATTCAAAGAAAGATACAAAGTAAAAACTATCTATCCCTGATGAGTTTATTTGAAAAGTTGTTATATAATCTATATAATCTTCTACAGAATATTTATAGCCTAAAGCGCAAAACTGATCTTTATCTAACCAATCTGGTAACTCATAATTAGGAATATAATCACTTATACCATCGTTATTAGCATCTAATCCTATTGTTTGATTATATAGTGTCCAAGCTTCATCACAACTTACTGGTGCTACAGGCTCTGCTATACAAGGATCTTCATTACAGCCAAAATTTAAAGATTTACCTCCAACACTTATTTCTCCGACAGCAGAATAACCTACAGGAGGTAAATCATCCATAGTAGTTCCGTCATTTAATAAGAAGATATACTTAAGCTTATTTGCAGATATATCTATATAAATATTCTCGATGCTTTCAAAATTAGAAATTCCAGAAAAAGATGGAATATTAAAGTAAAATGTAGAATTTAATGCTACTATTTTATGCTTATAAGAGGGGTTTGTAGGGTCATAAATAATAGTTGCAACTAAATCATTATCATTAAAAAACTCTGGTAGGTAGCTATTGGTATAGCTTTCATATGCATTTAAGGTAACTGCTGTCGTAGAAAATAAATCGTTATTTGAGTTATTCAACTCATTTAACAGATTTTTTAGACCTAACTGAAAGCGTGCTCTTCTCTCATCACAATCGCCAGTATCTTCATTATAATCAAAACTAATATCCGAGTCCATTTGATCATAATCGTAGCCTGTATGATTATTAGGGTCATCGGTTCCACAGTTTCCAATGTTTGCACAAGAGGAACCATTAAATACAACTTCTATTGGGTTATTGGTATCTCCATTTTCTATTATAATGGCTAAGAAAGCAAACGTATGCGGTGCTGGAGTTAATTCTTGTCCTGTAAATATTAAATCTTGAACTTGAGAAATATACCATTGTCCATTTGCTACACCATAATTTGACCAATTGTAATTGGTAGTACTAGTGTCGTTTATAACTATAGGGCAAATTAGGTTAGAACTAGTATCATTACTATCTCCTACAGTAATGTTTAAATCTCCTGCTCCTGCAGAATTTGCATCTGTATAAATTTTTATACCATTACTACCCATTAATGGTTCGTTAGAATTTGCATAATCTACAACGCCTCCTAATGCTGTATATAAATTTGTTGTTAAATAAGACACATTTGTTTCTGCTGAATTTGATAATGGTAATACTCCAGCGTTATTAGTAAATAATCCATTTAAAAAATGGCTTAAATGTATAACATTAGGACAGTTTCCTGTTTGCTCATAGATTTGGTATTCTACTTCGTTAGATACTTCTTCTAAATAACCTTCACCTCCAATATCATTAGCACCAAAGGCCACATCTAAAGGAATAAAGCGTCTATATTTACCTATATAGTTTGCCGAATTTGCATTCTCACAAACACCTGTAGCTGTTGTATAATTAAGTTCGTTAGCTATTGCGATTACTCTATTTACTAAATCATTAGGGTATTGATATAATACATTAAAAGGTGTAGTACTTAACTCTTCTATACAACCATTATAAAAGCCATTTTGTTTTGCATAAACATTAGAGAATACAAATACTATTTTATTTTTAGTACTAGCATATAATGCTTTATACGATGTCCAAAACGCTTCTTTTTCTTCGTTTGTATTTAATTGTGAAATTGCTTGTGATAATGTTGTAGGTAATGAACAATCGAAAAGCGCTCCATCTCCACATACTAAGTTTCTGTAAGCAAATTTCCACATTGGTTCACCTGTACCCTCGTAATCATACTCCAAAGCATGAGACATTAATGCTTTTCTAGCTGAAAGTTCTCCAGTTACTGTATACGTTTCTTGACCTATTATAATATCGTTATTACTTCCAAAATTGTATGTATTGTCTATATTGACTACACCATTAACAATACTATTTACATTAGAATAATTTGTATTGAAATACGGGTCACTATCTAACAACATCAAAGGGTTTGATAAAATAGTACCTAGATTAGAGTTTCCAGAAATTTGAATATCTTGTGAATTACTTGAGTAGTAGACTAATTCTTTTAAGAATTGATCGTATGCTGATGAGCTTAATTGTGTTGGTGCATTAGTGTATGTAAATCCTGTATTGCCTAATTCGGTACATACTTCACTAAAATAGGAGGTATAACCTATCTCTGGATGATAGTAAAGTAAAGCTTCTGCCCAGCTATTTTCCCAATTAGTTCTAAAATCTGCTTCATTTAATAAGTGATTTGGTGCTATATCTACATTACCATCTGCATTTGTTATTGGAAGCCCATTTGTTCCTATATAAGTTGCTAAGTAGTCTGGGTGTATAGCTGGTGAAAAAATAAATTGATTATTATTTAAAATATAGTTTCCATTTTCATCTCTAGAGGGTAATACTTCTATATAGGCTGGATCTCCAGCATCATCAACATAAAAATTATTTCCTGTATTATCGTTAATCCCGAATGGATGCCTCCATAAAGGCAATGGTAAACCATTAGTATTAGGCAAAAAGGAATTGTTTACTCCATTTAACCCATCATTGTAAATACTAAATTCATCCTCTACTACCTCTCCTTCAATGTTTTCGTAGATAGCATATTGTTCTCCTGGTCTAAAATCTTGTAATAATCTTAAATTCGCAATTTTACATTCTGGTGTAAAGCTAAATGTTCCTTGGACATCTCCATTTGTTTCTTCTGCATTTATAGTAGCGCATGTTTCTGTTTTAGTTGTATAAATTTCACTTAAAGCATTAGTATACGCTGTTTCTTGCTCTGTAGTAAGTGTTGGTACTGGTGCCGCAGGATAAGATGCTAAGGTTGCTGTAATTTCACTTAACCTAGTGTTTACATAACTATTTAATGTTGGATATGTTACAAAAAATGTATTACAATCTTCTGTAGTTAAAGCACAATCATTATCTATTAAATTCAAACTAAAATATTCTGGAGGAAGAATACAGTTAGCATCATTTAAATACGCTTGTAAATTTGTGTTAAATGCTTCTGTATTAATTTTTATAGACTTATTAATAGTATAATTTCCTATTTGTAACGTATTTGGTGAGGTTTCAAATGAAAATGTATAAGGTTGTGTATTCCCATTAATTGAACCAATTTGTGTTTCGAAAATTGATTTAAATACGCCTTGATCATCTTCAGTTGTTGATATTTCCTGCCCATATTCGTTAACTAAACTAATCGACAAATCGTAAACA
Organism: Pontimicrobium sp. MEBiC06410; assembly: GCF_053601615.1. Lineage (NCBI taxonomy): Bacteria > Pseudomonadati > Bacteroidota > Flavobacteriia > Flavobacteriales > Flavobacteriaceae > Pontimicrobium > Pontimicrobium sp. MEBiC06410. The sequence goes on along the minus strand of NZ_JBSHNT010000143.1, from coordinate 147,337 downwards.
AACGGATATTCATTATTACTACATGCATCTGTGTAACTACTTAAATTTGCTGAATACGAAAGGTCTAAAGATGGGGTTTCTCCTGTTGTTGGGTCTGGTTCTACATTAGATACAAATTGATTTCCTGAAAAACTTAAACCATCTTGAAAGCTATCAAAATTGCCAGAAGAGAATCTAAAATTACTATCTTCTTCTGTATCTGTTGCTGTAGGTAATATTTTATTTAACAAATCTACATCTAACGTTCCAGCAGCAGCAGCTTCTAACTCTTCAATTCCAGAAGGTGTATTGCCAGATAATGCTGTTGCTATAGTTCTTCCTTGTGGGTCAATATAGCTAATACTTACTTGACCATTAGGATCCACTACAGTATTCTTTTTGTAATATTTATTATAACCTACTTTATAACTAAATAAACGATTTAATTCGTGTTGTTTAGGTGTGCCATAATAATACTTCATTTCATGACCAGTACCTAATTGGTGTGTTGCTCCTACTCCAGATTTTCTTTTTATTCTACCTGTATTATCATTTGTATATTGTATTTGTGAAAATGGATACAATTGCGCATCTGGGATGAAATAGTCTTTATCTTCAGTTTTAAATGATAAATCATTTGAATAATATAAACTTGCTCCGTGTGCATTACTCATTCCACTTATAATATCACTTTCTGGGTTTTGGGGGTTAGACCAGTCAAAATCATAATGTGTATATAATTGATTATTCGTGTTTTTATTAAACCCATCATGGTATCTTAAGTTGGCAACTGTTGCTGGTGTTGGTAACACTTCTACAGCTGGTCTTCCTTGATTATCGTAGATTACTTCTCCTACAATAGCAGATTTATCGGTGTTTATTTTTGTTACAGTTTGACGGTTTCTAAGTGTACCGTCAAAATAACTTACTACTTCTTTTTTCTTTCCATCTTCTGCATAAGACGCTTGAAATTGCCAGTTTTTATTTGCATCATGATTAATTATATTTGCTACATTTGGCCAATCGGACACTAGTGTTTTTGAATTGGTACCGCTAGTCCATTGTCCATAAAATAATTTTGATACATTTTCAAAATTATTATTTCCAGTATAATCATCTGGTCTGTAGCCTAATGCTCTTACTCTGTAGATTAAATAGCCATTAGAATATATTAAAGGGATTTTATAACTGTTTGTTTTAGTACGAATTCTTGTATTATTAGATTTAAAATCTAATTCACTAAAATCTATATCTGACTGTTCTAACGAGTTTAAAATATTAAAATCATTGTAATTATCTATCCAAGTCCATTCTAAGTCGTATTCTGTAGCCCCCGTAACTGTAGTCCAATTAATTACTAATTCGTCTGCTACTTCTACTAAATTATTAACATCTGCTTCTGTTAAAATAACCTCTCCTAGAGTTGTATGCTTAATATATTGGTGACTTGCAACAGGTAATACTGTTGTTAACCTACGGTAACGATTACCTGAATACCTAAGTTGTAAATACACATTATCTGGTGTGTTTGCACCTAAACTTTGGTTATTTGTTTTATCGAAAACTTCTATATTTAAAATCTCTATTTTTAAGGCTTGTGCTCCATTAATTCTTTTTAAGTCTAAATCTTTAATGTTCCCTATGTTTCCATATGGGCTATATTCTATACTTAAAGTTTGGGTAAACGGTGTGTTTTCATCTCCGCTGTAAGGAATGTTCTCATCTCCTGTATTTCTATTTATAGTTGTTACCTTTATAGTAATGTCGTATGTATACCCTATAGAAGGTGTTATTATTACATCATCTAAAACACCAATAGATATATCTATTACAGGTTTTTCTACAGCACTATTAGGAGTAAAAAAACTAGGATCTTCAACCGCTAGAGTTTCTCCTATATTAATTTGAGATGGAGATAATATTTCTATTGCTTCCTCGGTTACTTGTGCATTTAGTACGATAGACACAAACAAACAACTTAAAATTGCAAATAGGCGCATAATATTATGATTCATAATGTTTCTAATTTTATGTATAAAACAGTAATCTACTGTGTTAAAATTTTATAATCTTTAATGTAATTCGATGCAGTGTATGTATTCTCCCCTATTTTAGTTAAGTATTTTTCTAAACTAAATAATTTTTCAGGTACTTTTACCTCTTTTTTAAATACTGTTTGTACTACTTCTAAGCGTTCATTTTCTGCTTCTGTTACTTTTTTATTAAATCGTTTCTCTACAGAGTTTTTAAAGAAATAAACTTGCTTTAAAATACTATAATTTACTTTTGAAACATTAAGAATGATTTTACTATAAGGTACTTTTATATCTTTAGATTTATTAAAGGTACATTTGTAATAATTACCTTTATCTTCAATTTTATTCTCTTCAAATTGTTTAGGAAACTGTATGAAAGGGTTATTTTGATCTATTAAATCTTTAATCGGGGCTTTTAACTGCGAATACAAAATTATTTTTTCAGAGTGACTTATTTTTAACATAAATGCATCGGTGAAAACCATTTCTGTTTCTTTCATTTTAGAATAGTAATTCCCTCCAAATTTTATAACTACTCCTTTTAACTCATCTTTTTTAATATTTGAATCGCTGTTACTATATAGTGTATAATCCATATTAGCTTGATAATTACCATCTACGTATGTTTTATTTACCTTTTGCATAACAGTTTCAAGGTCTTGTGCTATTAGATTTACAGTACTAATAAGTAATACTAATACAACTACTATATTATTTTTTATATCCATTAATTAGATGCATTAGAAGTTGTAGTCCCAGAACGTGTTTCTTGTATTGTCATAATACCACGTTCTGTTTCTTTTTTAACACGTACTAATCCACCTTCGTTATCATATTCATAAAATGTCGCATAATTATTTTCGTCTAATTCGCTTAGCAACCTATAATTCTCACTATCGTAAACAAAAGATTTCATACTTGCATTATAAGGATGCATTCTTGCATCGTCAAAATAGGCATCGTAACTTTGATTTGTGTTTTCTAATGTTATTTGCATAGTAGCTATAGAAACAGTCGTAGGATTTGGTATTGTAAAATCTCCTGAAATACGCTGCCAACCTTCTATAATATCGCCTTTTGGAGTTAACGCTATTGGGCTGGATAAATAAGTTCCATTACTTGATGTATAAAATTGAATTTTAGCACTTACATTTTCATAATTTAAAGGCTGAGATGCCATTACCGCTTCTGGTGTTGTTCCTTCTTGTGGAGTATCTACTTTTACCCAAACGCTAAAGAAGTATCTTTTCCCCATTATTGGGCTAAATGAGGTACACTTCCCTGGTATATTTACAATTTTTAGTAAGCTTGCTTTATTGCTTAGGTTACTACCTACATCATCAACTTTGTATAATTTTAAACTTTTACGACCTGTATGCGCCTCTTTATTTGAAATTTGCTCATTTCCATATTCCCCGCTTCTAAAACTAAAGTGTCTTATTATGTCTGCGTGACTATTATTGTCTTCTCCAGGTACGCCATCCACTAAACAATACCTAGTGTCGTAAATATCTTCAAAACTATCAAAACCCATTTCACGATACTCACTGTTTGATGCTACCGCTTCTGGAAACTTATAATTATAGCCATATTGAGCAGACGAATATCTGTTTAATGCATCTTTATTTTCTAGTTCTACTCCATATGGACTATACTGGGTAACTTGCGAAGCAGATTTCCAACGACTTAAATCTATACTCCAATTTCCATTACTATCTGGTTTATAAAACGCGCTGAAATTTTTATAAAAACCTGTGCTTCTAGGGTTATCGTTAATACCATCTCCTGTATAACGCCCTGTTAAATATGCATAAGATTCGTCTGCTCTCCACTCTCCTAGAATGTTATATAAATATGGATTTGATGACTTTTCTGATCCATCATGAACAAACTCGACATTCCCATCTTCATCATAAGATATGGAAGGTAAATTACATTCACATTGTGGTAACCAAAATTCCTTATACTTAACTGCTGAAGCATTTACTATACGTTTTTCATCCCAAGTTTGGGCATCGAATGTGTTTGCGTCTATATTTACAAAACTACTTCCATTATATATTGGATTTTGCATTAGTGTAACACTAGCCATGTTACCACTTTGTAAGTTTCTATATCCCGAACGAATTACTTTTAAAGTATCTGTGTTATCTGCTGTAGGGCTTATAAACACACCGTTTTGGTCTATTAACTGAAAATTATCTCCTTGAATATTAGTTACCCAAGCTTTTTTATCTTTTTCTGTTAACCAAACTTCATCTCCATTTATTAAATACATAGACGCATTAGTTGTACTTACTGTAGCATTACTACCAAAATTGATATCTAATTTTAAGTTTAAGTTTTTGGTTGCTGCTCCCATATTTTTATAGTGCCAATAGGCTGGGTAACTAAAGTTATAATACTTATCCTTATATTCGTTAGCGGTTTCTGTTAATAATACTTGTCCCGTTTCTGCATCCCAAGCTTTATTAGTAGTTGTTACTTCTGCGCCTAAATCGAAAGCCTTTTTTTCTACTAAAAACCCAGTTTTGTGAATAACTTTAGTTGTTGTTGCTGTTCTTAATTCTGTATCGTGGAATGCTAGCTGAGGAAATACTGTTGCTGTAAAAATAAATATTGGAACGGGAATGGGTGCTGGCGGAAAAAAAACAAACAATCCAGAGTTATAATCTCCTCCATACGTTTCACTTGCACTTTTAGAGTGCCTGAAATCATTTATTACGTTATAGTCAACACCTATTGTACGTTCTTGTACCTCTCCTGCATTATTTATGGTGTTTACTTTATTATTTAAATTGCCATTTTCATCTACATTATATACATATTCTACAGAAGAAATTGGTAATTGTTCTCCTGTTGCGGATTCGCTGTATACTTTCTGGCTTTTAGTTTTACCATTCATATCGTTAGTAATCACCGTAAAACCTTGCGACATAGAGATGCGTTTTTTAGATACAATGTTAAGTCCAAATAACGAAGTTAATATAGAAGCACTTGTTCCTGGAAAATTAACTTCATTAGAATCATCTATCGTTGTATGTTTTGTAATCGTTGGAAAATTTTTTGAGGTGTAAAACTCATTAACTATTTTCCCTGTACCATTGTTACCGACCTCTAAAGTGGTTCCATTATTTGTATATGTTCCTCTATTAAGGTTTTTTACTGTTACTCTAGCATAAGTTACTGTTGGTGAAGGAAAAAAGGAACTCCCAAATGGTTTTTCTGTAAAGTTTTGGGCTTGTGGCGCTAATAATTTAGAATCATTTACATCATCATAAAAAGGTTCTATAAATGGGTTCTCTTTACTTCCTTGTGGCTCAAAAGTTGCGACACCACTAGTATAACCCTCTGTATTGTTATAATCGTATTCTTGTCCGTAAGACATTTTATACAAATTATTATTTGTATTTCCTGTCATAGAATCCCACTCATCGAACATTTCAATTTTTGAAACTCTTAAACCGCCTCCTAATTTACTTTTATTAGGGCTTTTTAAGCGAATCCAAGATTTTGTTGTACTAAATTTCTGTGCACATTGTTTATTTTTTAATTCAGTATAAGGGTCTTGAAAAACAGCAAACATAGATCCTATATTTCCAACTATAGTATTGGCAATGTCTAAAACATTAAAGTTTTGCACTTCTGCTTGGCCATAAACTAATCTATTTAAATAATTTCTACCAAAATACCATCCTGCTTTTGCTATAGGGTGTTCACCTTCATTTTCATCATATTCATTCTCTTCTTTATTCTTTTTTACAAATTGTACAGGTATAGCTCCGTATTCTTTCTCGTTTTTACTAAATCGTCCAAAAGCTCTTGTTTTATCAATTTTAAGATAACCAGACACAAAATCGTACGCATTAGTTTGCCCTTTAACCATATTTAACATAAACTTAAAGAATACAGGTTTATCTAATAAGTTACCTATATATTTAGATTCAAATTCTGTTATTGTAGTATTGGCTGCTTCATTTGGTAGTTCTACATACAAGTAGCGCATTTTTCCATTCGGTTTGTATAAAAGGTCATTAAAAGCATTAGAAGTCTCAATAGCAATAGCATTAGCACCAACACCTCTTACTTTAAACATTTCCATAATACCTTTATTTTGTACGGAATTATAGGTATCTGCTTCGTATGATAATTCTAACTTACCACCAGAAGGTAAATTCACAGATTGTAAAGTCCAAGCTGTAACATTATTATTTTCTTCGGCTAAATTTCCTTGATCAACATAAGGAAATTCTGCTGTAGTTGGTTCTGCATTATAGCTATTTGCATTACCTTGTGCTGCTTTATAATTACCCCAAAGGTTATACCCTTTTATATGATAATCTGGGTTAACATCTGAATAGTTGAATACATAAGGGGTGTATTTCCCCATGTTAGACCCTCTGTAAGTAAAATATACACGTTTAAGTGTTAACTTCCCGCCTTGATTTGCATATTCATTATCATCAACTGTATCTGAAGCACTATTATTTGGTACATTTTTACATAATGAATAATCATATTCAAAGTGTGCGACTTTAATTGGTTTTATATTTAAGGTTGGGTCTTGCTGTAATCTTTCATATTCTGGTTTAGAGTATAATGAGATCGTATTAATTTGATACATTTTAGAATCTGGTGATAATCCACCATTTTCACCAGTTACACCGTAACCATCATTTCTTTCATTTAAATCAAAAACTGCTACATGCGTTTTTGTTTCAATTTTATCTACATACAACACTTCTTTTTCACCATAGATGTAATTTCCCATATCATCATTTTGAAGTGTATTTAACCCCTTATTAGATGTTGCTTTATTTGCTTGAAAAGGTACTCTCCAATTATATGTTTCCGGTTGTGTGTAATGCATTTTAGTATAAGCTCCTAAATCGTCATCTGTAGGGCCATTACCTGTTAAGTCTTCATAATCGGAGGACAGTACTTCTGTTAATAAATAAGTGTGTGCATAAGCTGGTGTTGTTACTCTATTAAAGTAATGATCTTGACCTTTTGAGTTATATGGCGTATTATCATTTCCCGAATAAGGGACTAGTTCTTGAGTAGAATCGCCTGTACTAACGTTTCCTGAGGCATTAAATGTTGTTTCTACTTTTTTGGTGTTATATGCTGGTTGACCAAAAACATAAGTACTTCCATCTGGTTGCAAAATTTTGGTTGCTACATTATGATGGTCTTTAGCATTAGTATTTATATGTGGTGCATTTACACCATAATTAGCATAATACTTTTCAGCTTCTTTTTTTGTTATTTTTTGAATGGCTTGATTTCTTAACAAGCGTTCTTTCCTGTTAATATTATTTTCAGCTTGAGAATTGGTATTAGTTCCAAAATTTGTTGTTGGTGAAACTGCCTCATCCGTACCTTTAAAGTATTGGTTTTCTACTGTCTTTTTATTAAAATTATCGCCAGTAAGGCCTATTTTAATAGGCTCATCTCCTCCTAATTTGTCCTCTAATAAATTAAATTCATTATCAACATTAAGTTCCCCTATGGTTTTATAAAATACTTTTTCGTAATCCTTAGCATTATTGTTGTTTTGTATAAAATTCTTTCTAGCATCATTTCTTTTTTCCCAAACACCTGTAGAGGAACGGGAAGGTGAATATTTAAGTTCTATACCTATGTGAAATAAATTACCACCTGCTACTTCAACTCCTAAACTTCCATCTCTACTTTTATCCTTTACATATTTATCGTAAACATAACCTACTTGACTTCTGTAGGGTTGATACATGCCAGAGATACCCTGCCCTTGGATAGAGTATAAATCGTAAGTATAATTTGTTACAGGTAATACATTTGTATGTTTAGAAATCACTCGATCATTTTCTCTATTAAAATCTAATATATCATGTTTTGTTGCATTATCTGTAAAATTAAAACCAAATGCACGCTCCGTCTTATATTTTTCTTCATCGGCTAATCGTTGTCTTGAAGCATGAATATATAGTTCTAATTGTTTTTCAAGAAAAAGAAATTTTAGTCCTAGAGCTCCATTTGCAGCTATATTTTCATTTATCAGTTTATTTCGCTTAGTTGGAGTATATGTCATGGCTGGTAGAGATTTTACACCGTATGTAACTCCTCCAATTTGACTTCCAATATTGTTGTCTTTTAGTTTTTGATTGACTCTATTAATAATTGGTGCATTAACCGTCGAAGATATAGTTAAATAATTAAGTCCCTGTCTAGAGTTAAGCTGAGCACCTATAGAAGCTCCATCCAAACTAAATTTATTATTACCAAACAACCTCTTATTTAAACTTGCTCTAGGGGACACAGTTACCCCTTCATCTGAAGAGTTATTCATATCTAACCCTATCTCTACATTTTCAGATAACTCGTAACTTACACCTAAGGTTGAAGAAAAAGACCAACCTGTATAATTATTATATTTAACTCCGAAACCAGTATTTAAACCAAAGTTAGGGGTGTCTAAGCCCGATGTAGCTAAGTGAAAAAGTACATTAGCTCCTATAGTTTTATTTGGTTTTAAATTGTTTTCATAGATCATTTCATCGCCCTTAAAATCGTCTGGTATACCACGAACTTGTCTATTAATTTGTCCTACATTTAAATTCCAACCTAGGCCAACCCATGAGGCTTCTTGATCCATGGTTATACCAGAATTATACGCTAAGTTTAAAGGATAGCCACCTACATCCATAATAGGTATGTTATAATTAAAATCTCCTGAAGATAAGTTAACCATATCGCTTGTACCTATTGGTGTAAACGAGTTAAATTCTGGTTGAGACGGCCCACCAGTTAATCCAAACAAATAGCTTGGTTGCACTGTCATTATTAGCAATTGTATTGCCAAATAGCTAGCCAGTATTTTTGAAAATTTACTAGTTCTTATATGTTTCATTTAAATGAATTTTATAATATGAAATGTGATAATAAATTAAGTAATTAGTCTTTTGTGGTATTTAATAATGCTTCTATTTTATCTAAACGGTTCTCTAATGCTTTATTTTTATTTTTTTGAGATTTTAACTCCTCGTTTTGAGAGTCAATTTCTTTTTGTTGCTCTATAGTATATAATGTTAACTCTTCTATTTTTTGAAGTAGTTTTAAGTTCATTACTTTTAATTCTATACCATTTGCTTGCATTTCTTCAGCAGATGGTACTTCTGGTAAGTGATTATTCGCTTTAGTATATAATTCTACTTCTTTAAGAGTCGGCATTTTATAGTCTGGGTTTAGTTTAGATTTTCCTTTGTAGTATTTTTCAAAAACATAATCTGGTGCTATTGGAGCTTCTAAGTCTACTCGTACTTCTTGTACATGGATTTTTCCTTTTACGGTTAGTTTTTCATCGGGTATTTCTGTGCCTATTCCTACATTACCTCCTCCATTAGCTAAAGCTATATTTGAATTAGAAAATCTATTAATTTGTAATGGAGAATTAATACCATTAAACTCTATAGTTGCATTTCCTGGTTGTATTAAAATACTTCTATTATTTACTGTACTTGTAGCCAAAATATTCCCATTAGAAACTTCTAGTTTTTGGGTTGGCGTTACTGTACCTATACCAATATTACTATTTTGAGAAAGAGTTAACTGACTATATCCACTATTATTCCAAAATTCAAGATTCCCATTAGTAGTTCCACGTCCAATTATTCTCCACTGTTCATCATTATTTACCTTGAAAGATTGCCAAGTATAAGAACCTGTTGTAGCTAAAAAATCTAACGTTAAGGTTCTATTTTCACTTGATCTAACATATAAAGGGCTGGAAGGAGTATCAGTTCCTATTCCAACATTACCTAAACCATTAATAGTAAATGCTCTACCAGAATTAACATCTACTGCCATAGCCCCAGCACTTGTTATATTAGTATTATGTGCTGTTGAGTTTACCTCAAATGTATATGCATTATTTGAAATACTGTTATTTTGTTGTACAACTCTTAATGTACGCCCAGTAGTCTCGTTAGAGTTTCTTACTTCTAGCCCAGCAATTGGGTTAAGAGTCCCTATTCCTAAATGTCCATTAATATTAACTATATCTGTATTAAAATCGCCATAAATAAGTGGGGTAGCTATATCAGAGTTTTCGATATATAACTTATCGCTTCCTGTTTCGTTTCTTCCTGATTCATGTCCTAAAAATACATTTCCTGACCCCAATGTACTAAACCCTGCTCTATATCCTAAGAATGTATTATTTGATCCTGTTGCATTATTTAATCCAGAATGAAACCCAACAGATGTATTATGGCTTCCAGCAGTATTTAAATAATTTGATTTATTTCCTATAGAAACATTATTACTTCCTGAAGTATTACTGTATGAAGAAGCATACCCCAAAGAAGTATTATAATTACCTCCAGCGTTATAATGACTCGCCCCAAAACCTATAAAAGTATTATATTTTCCTGTGGTATTGTTTATACCTGAACGAGCTCCTAGAAAAACATTTCTAGATCCTGAGGTATTAGTTATTCCTGAATATACACCTACAAAAGTATTCTCTCCTCCTGTGTTTGCTACTCCTGTATCTTTCCCTATAAAAACACCTCCGTTTGAGGTATTATTTTTCCCTGATGAATGCCCAATAAAAACATTTTCATTTCCTGTGCTATTCTGTCCAGAATATGCTCCAAAAAAACTATTATCTGTTCCTGCTGTACCTGAGTTAGCTCCTACATTTTCGGTTTGAGAATAACCTAGTAAAGACATCAATAATAAACTATATAAAAAAACATGTTTTCTTATAGAGTTGTTAATCACAATTAGTAGTTTTTGATTGTTCATATTGTATTAGTTTTGGTTCTTTTTAAGTTCTAGTAATACTTTTTCAATAGTATTTAATCTATTTTCCAAAGTCTTATTTTTATTTTTTTGAGAGTCAATTTCTTTTTGTTGCTCTATAGTATATAATGTTAACTCTTCTATTTTTTGAAGTAGTTTTAAGTTCATTACTTTCAGTTCTATACCATTTGCTTGCATTTCTTGTGCAGAAGGGATTTCTGGTAAGTGATTATTCGCTTTAGCATATAATTCTACTTCTTTAAGAGTCGGCATTTTATAGTCCGGGTTTAGCTTTGAAATTCCTGTAAAGTATTTTTCAAAAACATAATCTGGTGCTATTGGAGCTTCTAAGTCTACTCGTACTTCTTGTGTATGGATTTTTCCTTTTACGGTTAGTTTTTCATCGGGTATTTCTGTGCCTATTCCTACATTACCTCCTCCATTAGCTAAAGCTATATTTGAATTAGAAAATCTATTAATTTGTAATAAATTGGAACCATTATATTCTATTGTAGCATTTCCTGGCTGTATTAAAATACTTCTATTATTTATTGTACTTGTAGCCAAAATACTCCCATTAGAAACTTCTAGTTTCTGGGTTGGAGACGCAGTCCCTAAACCTATATTACCCAAACCGTTGATAGTAAATGCTCTACCCGAATTTACATCTACTGCCATAGCTCCTGCTGCCGTCATATTAGTGTCTTGAGATGCAGAATTGACTTCAAAGGTGTATGAATTATTAGATAATTGACTATTCTGTTGTAGAACTCTTAGTGTTCGCCCTGTGGTTTCGTTAGAATTTCTTACTTCTAGCCCAGCAATTGGGTTAAGAGTCCCAATTCCTAAATGCCCATTAATATTAACTATATCTGCATCAAAATCCCCATAAATAAGTGGCGTTGTAGAGTTAGAATTTTCGATATATAGTTTATTACTTCCTTCTTCAAGTTCGCCTGATTGATTTCCTAAAAACACATTTTTTGAACCTAGATTACCTTTTCCACTTTGAAATCCTAAAAATACATTTTGTGTTCCAGTTACATTATCATACCCTGATGAATATCCTAAACTAACATTACCATTACCCGATGTTTTATAACCAGCAGAAAAACCTAAACTGACATTATTACTTCCTTCATTATGTCTACCTGCTGCATACCCAATAAAAGTATTATTGTTTGTAATTGGCCTAGTGGTTCCTAAATTAGTATAATGTGCGTTATCTTGTCCATGTCCAGCAAATACTCCATTATAAACATTATTACCTCCTACAGAAAAAACTCCTGAAGAATGCCCCATATATGTGTTATTAACCTCAGTAGTATTAGAATATCCTGAACTTCTTCCTATAAATGTATTACTGCTACCTGTTGTGTTTTTTAATCCCGAATAAACCCCAACAAAAACATTATTTCCACCAGTAGTATTATATGCTCCAGAAGAAAGCCCCATAAAAGTATTGTTATTACCTGATGTATTACGAGTACCAGTTCCGTAGCCAACAAACGCATTGTTAATACCTGATGTATTACTGCTACCTGATACATAGCCAATAAATGTATTATTATTTGCTTGATTAACCCTCCCCGTATTATATCCTAAAAATGTATTATAATCACCTGAGCTATCTTTTCCTGATCCGTAACCAAAATAAGCATTTGCTGTTCCTGTTTCATTTTGTCCAGAATATGCCCCAAAAAAACTATTATCTGTTCCTGCTGTACCTGAGTTAGTCCCTGTATTTGTTGTTTGCCCATAGGTAAAAATGGCTGCAATAAAAGCTAATACTATTGTTAAAATTTGTTTTTTCATGATAAATTAAGTCTTATAGTTTTATTGGTGCTTCGTTAAAATTAAATTGTATTGTTCCGTTTCCAAATAACTGGTCGTTATATAATAACTTGATATCATCATCTGGACTAATAGCATTAAAATAGAGTAATACGCGTTTAAATGGGGCTACTTTAAAATTTCGCTCAAAATTTACACCTGAGCATTTTATAGTATCGTTAGATGATGTTACTACCGTAAAATCTTGCTTGATTGTAAATGCCATATATTTTACAGCATCTTCGTAGTTTCTATTTGTAAATTCTTCTTTTAATAAATCTTTTTGTTGGCTATGCTCAAATTCAATTTCAATAACGCGCTCCTTATTATAAAGAGTATAAAGAGAGTCTACAATCTCAGGGTGATTTTGATTATTTTTTAGAATATAATACTGTAAAGGGACTTCGGTAGCTGTATAATTAATACCGTTAACAAATTCATTTACACGTTTAGATTTCCAACCTTGCTGTTCTAAATTATAAAATTTATAATTTTTATTTATTTGTTTAGAATCTGATTTACAATTAGTAAAGAAAAATATAAAAACAAAGGGGATAAGGGGAAGTATAAAATATTTTTTCAATACTTGGTTAGTTTTTGTTTGATTAATAAGAGTACAAAAATATATTTATTTTTTAAATTATCATTAATTATTAAATATAAAATTCTCAGTTTTATTTGATTAGTCGAAAAAGTATTATAGGATATAATTGTATTTTTTTAATACAAATGTAAATTAGTTCATAATAAAGAACTAATTTACATTTGCAGTTAGTTGTATACTTTTACTTATACTAAAACAACTAAATATATTACATATCATGTTTTTGATTGTAAAAAAAGAGAAACAATTTTTATCATTAATCTTCTCTATATTATACCTTTAAATTCTTTGTATGGTAATTTACTAAACCTTCTATTGGTCTACGCTCAAAGTTTCCTATTTTAAAACCAAACTCTTGTGCAATAACTTTAATTTCCTCTTGACAGAAAAAAGCAATAGATCCTGCAAAGTGTACTGGAACTGTTTTTAACTCTTCTTTATATTGCATAATCATGTTTTTAGCAAAAACACGTATGCCTTTTTTTATTAATTCTATAACGTATTCTGAATCTTTATTAAGGATCATAAATTCTGCAAAATTAGCTAAATAGGCATTTGGGTTGGGCTGCTTGTATAGGTTATGTTTAATATAATCGGCTTCTAAATTGTATTTATCTTCAAACGATACTTTTAAATCTTCTGGCATGTGGTTAAAGTAATAATCACGTAATAACTGCCTCCCGTAATAATTACCTGCTGCATCATCCATTATTGAGTAGCCAAGAGACGCTACACGTTGATGTAACTGCTTACCATCGTAATAACTACAATTAGATCCTGTTCCTAAAATACATACAACTGCCGCTTCTGTATTATTATTTATGGTAGCATATACTGCTGCCATGGTATCTTCATTAACGCTTACTTTTGCATTTACAAAGAAGGTTTGTAATACTAATTTAAGTGTCTGCCTAGGTTTTTCTGTTCCACACCCAGCACCATAGAAAAAAACATGAGTTACTTCGTTTTTATTCTCTTTAAGTGCCTTGCTTTTTTTTATCGTTTTTTTTAGTTTTTTTTCTGTTAATATTGCTGGGTTTAACCCTTTAGTTCTAATTTTCTCTAGAACTTGATTGCCATTTTCATCTACTGCAATCCAATCGCATTTTGTAGATCCGCTATCAACTATTAAAATCATAAATTGTTGGTTGTCTTTTTATAACTATATTAAACTAAAAACGCTATTAATTATCTATAAATTAACAGCGTTTTTAATAGTGTTGTTTTATAAACTATTTACTTTTTCGGCTAAATCTACTAATTTATTGGAATATCCAAATTCATTATCGTACCAAGCTACTAGTTTAAAGAATTTAGAGTTAAGCTCTATTGCTGCTTCTGCATCAAAGATACTAGTACGAGCATCACTAACGAAATCTTGAGATACTACCATTTCATCGGTGTATCCTAAAATGCCTTTCATACTTCCTACTGATGCTTTTTTAAAGGCTTCTTTTATGTCATTTAAAGAGGTTTCTTTTTTAGTCCTTACAGTTAAGTCTACTACAGATACATCTACTGTTGGTACACGAAATGCCATTCCTGTTAGTTTACCATCTAATTCTGGGATTACCTTTCCTACGGCCTTAGCTGCTCCTGTACTCGTTGGAATAATATTGTTCATTGCTGAGCGCCCTAAACGATAGTTTTTTCTTGAAGGCGAATCTACTGTATATTGTGTTGAAGTGGCTGCATGTATGGTTGTCATTAATGCTTCTTCTATTCCGTAGTTTTCTTCAATTATTTTAGCTAGTGGAGCCAAACAATTTGTTGTACATGATGCATTAGAGACTATTGTATCGCTCGCTTTTAAGGTATTATCATTTACGCCCATTACAAACATTGGTGCATCTTTACTTGGTGCAGAAATAACTACTTTTTTTGCTCCTGCTTGTATATGATAGTTTGCTGTTTCTAATGTTGTAAAAATACCTGTACATTCTGCTATTACCTCAGCTCCTACTGCATCCCATTTTAAGTTTTTAGGGTCTCTTTCTGCTGTTACTCTAATTGTTTTACCATCTACAATAAGATTGCCATCTTTAACTTCAATGGTTCCATCAAATCTTCCGTGTACAGAATCGTATTCTAATAAATATGCTAAATGGTTAACATCTAACAAATCGTTGATAGCTACAACTTCTACATTGTCTCTTTTTACTGTAGCTCTAAATACTATTCGTCCTATTCTACCAAATCCGTTAATTCCTAATTTTAATTTTGACATAATCTTCTTCTCTATTGTTATGTGGTCATTATATCTGACACACGTATTAATTCTTTATTTATTTTAGATTGCCCTTTTATGGCTTTTTCTAATGGGGTTAAAGCTATTTTATCGTTAATGATACCTACCATGGCATTAGATTTTCCTTCTAATAGACTTTCTACTGCTTTTACTCCCATTCTACTTGCTAATACCCGGTCGAAACAAGATGGTGATCCACCACGTTGCATATGCCCTAAAACTGAGACACGCACTTCGTATTCCATCATGTTTTCTTCTACGTAATCTTTAAGTTCAAAAACATTTTTTCCTATTTTGTCTCCTTCTGCTACGACAACTATACTTGACGATTTTCCAGATTTTTTACTTCGTCTTAAAGAGTCTAACAAACGCTCTAACCCTAAATCTTCTTCTGGTATGAGAATTTCTTCTGCTCCTGCTCCTACACCTACATTTAAAGCTATATGTCCCACATCTCGTCCCATAACTTCTACAAAAAATAAACGGTTATGTGAGCTGGCAGTATCTCTAATTTTATCTATAGCTTCTACGACAGTGTTTAATGCCGTATCGTAGCCTAGAGTATGAGATGTTCCAAAAATATCATTATCTATAGTTCCTGGTATTCCCATAACGGGAAACTCAAACTCTTGATTAAAGATTAAAGCTCCGGTAAATGTTCCATCTCCTCCTATTGTTACTAATGCATCTATGTTTTCTTTTCGTAACGCTTCGTATGCTTTTTTACGTCCTTCTGGGGTTCTAAATTCTTGTGATCTTGCAGATTTTAAAATGGTTCCTCCTTTGTTTATTATGCCTTTTACATTACGTGCGGTTAGTTCTTTAAAATCACCTTCAATCATTCCTTCATAACCGCGATAAATCCCTGCGCATTCTATACCATGATAGGCACAGGTTCTTGCTACAGATCGTATGGCAGCATTCATCCCAGGAGCATCTCCTCCAGAGGTCATTACTCCTATCTTTTTTATTGATTTCGACATTAATTTTCTTATTAATTTACGTAAAGCTATAAAAGAAAATTAATATAATAGGTTGGTTTCGTTAAAATTTTACGAGACAAATTCCACTATAACGTTTTAGTTGATAAAATTGTTGAAAAAAGCTTGAAATTTTAAAACTATGTAAGGGTTAATCGTATAAAAAAGGTATTAGTTTTCTTTTTTCTTAAGTCCGATAGAGCTGTCTGAAAAAGGTGTTTTTTCTGCGTCTTTATCTTTTGCTTTTGGTTCTTCTTTTTTGTTAATTACTTCTTCATCTTTCTTTTTAAAGATTTTACGTAGTAATTCTCCAAATGTGTCAAAATCTACAGAATAAGCAATACCAAGGCCTTGTGTATAGCCAATTTCTTCTCCAAAATTACGGATACTATTTTCTCTATTAAATACTTTAGCTGTAAGGGTTCCTTCTTTATTTAATAGAAAATCTATTTGTACATCTCCAGCTATAACAGATTCGCTTACGCCTCCTACTGGCACTCCTACTTTTCCATTAATAAGTACACGATCTGTTATTTTGGTTTGTAGTGTTACACCAACACGGCTATCTGTTTCAAAGCCTGGTGTGTTTTTTCCTGCTTCTATATTAACACCAACTTGTAGTTTTCCTTCACTATCCGAAAATAGTCCATTTATTAAACCATTTAAACGCTCGGTTAATGTTCCTGTTACATTTAAGTCTTTTAACTGCCTGTTAAATGCACCTGTAGCCAATAAGTTTAAAGCTTGCTTGTCTCGATCTTCTTTAGAGTCTAATCTATATTGTAATTCAGATTTTAATGTTGAGTTTACATTAGGGAACTCAAACTGAAAGTCGTAATCTGGCTTTTCTAATTGTCCTGTTAAATTTATTTCTAAATCTGTTTGAATATTTTGTGTAATTGGGTTATCTAATAAGGGAGATGGGTTTGTTCTTGTAGAATATAGTGCTTTAATATCTATTATTGCTTTTAAAGGGTCTCCATCCCATCTTAAATTACTTTCGTATGGTCTTACTACAAATTGTTTTTGTACAATACCTCCAAAGAAAAAATTATAGTAGCCTTCCCAAACAATAAAATCTCCATACATATTAAATTTACCATTGGTATTAATATTAAAGAGTAGTTCTCCTGCTCCACGCCCACTAATAGTACTTCCTGACTCTCTATCCATTTTAATTTCTATTAGTGCATCGCTTGTTACATCTAAATTAAAGTCTAACTCTAATCCTGTAATGTCTTCTCTAATAACTTCTTTACCTTCTGCTTTCGCTAATTTTTCTTCGGGGCTTAAAAAATGAATAAATGTATTATCTCCAAAAGATTCTAAATCGTTTAATGGAATATAAAATTCGGTTCCTTTTTTTGTTTGGGCATCTGCTGTAATTACAAGTGCTTCTGTAGGGCCTTGAATATTAGCAGTTCCGCCAATAAAACCTTTTCCATAATATAGTGCATCTTCATTATCTTTAGTGTCTAAAATTAAAAGACGATCGGTTCCTATATTTAAATCTAACTTCCATTTACCAAAATTTACATGGCTTACACTTCCTCCTAAAACGCCCTTTGAAAGTTCTTTTGTATCAGTAATATTTATATTATTAAATATAAAGCTTTGATTTTTTAGTGATACTGATGAGTTATCTTCAAAACTATAATCTACGTTTAAATAGGGTACATTTAATCCTCCACTATCTATAAGTAGTTCTCCGTTTATATCTGGCTTATTTAAGTTTCCTATTACTTTTGCTTCTCCACTTATATCGCCTCGTATATCATTTAAAACTGGATCTAATAGTGGTGTTAATGGTATTAAACTAAATTTATTAAAATTTAAACCCAAGTTTATTGTAGAGTTCCCTTTTGCTATATTGATATCTCCTTTTGCAGCAAATGAATTGGTTATATCATCTTTTATTTTGGCATCAATTTTATAGTTAGTTAAAGACTCATTTCCTATTATGTTTGCTTCAAAAGAGCCAAAAAGTTGTCTATTTACTTTTAAATCATCTATGGTTACTTTAGAGGTTGGCAGGTAGTTTCCATCTTGTTGTAAAACATTAAGTTTTCCATTAACATTTCCTGCTAATAATAAGCTATCTATTCTAGGTGTTATTTTTGCAAGGTCTACGTCTTTAAAATCAAGTTTTATGTCTTTATACGTTGAGTCTTTTATAATTCCAGATAATTTAATTTCTTCATCTTGGTGACTCATTATAAAACGATCTACTTTAAAGTTTTTAAAGTCTCTATCGAATTCTATTTTATTGTATTTATCACGTCTATTATTTACGTACCATTTATTATTTTTAAAAGTTACATCGCTCTTTTTAAAACCTACTACAGATTTATTATCGGCATTTATGGTATGGTAAAAACTAAGGTTATAATTATCTGTGTTATTTTTGCCTCCTTTAAATTCTGAACGCATAAACAACGTATCATTTAAGGTTACATTAATTAAGTTAAATTTTGAAGCGCTATAATATTTTGTATTAACACTATCTATTTCTATGTAGGTATTAAATAAAGGGTTTCTATTATCTACCTGTACTTCTATTTCGCTTGCAAAATAATCTAACAGTTTAATTTTAGGGGATTTAAAGGTTAGTTTAAATTCTTTCTCATCGGTTTCTACACGTCCTTTTATAAACGTGTTTTTTCCTAGTTTAACTTCTGGGAAAAATACTTCTACAATTTTATTATAAATTTTAAAGTTAAAATCTATGTATTGATTTTCTTCTATTACATTAGGGGCTTCATTAGTGTAAATATCTTTTATAGAGTTTTCAAAAAGTTTGGTAATATTTTTAAATTTAAAGTTCCCGCTTATTTGCCCTTTTACTATGTCTGGGGAGTTTACCTCTATAATTCTTTCATTATTTTGAAATGAAGATTGTATTGCAAAATCATTAAAATAGTAATCGTCTACTTCATTTTTATAATTTGTTTTATTAAATGAAATACTACCAACTGCATCATCTATTGTTGTCCCTTGCATTTTCATACTTACAATTCCTTTAAAAATTGAAGTCTCATCTCTATTATAAAAATTAAGTACTTTTAAGTTAGCATAATCTACATTGGCAACGAAATCGAATGTATTTACTGCTTTAGATAAATCTGCTAACCCGTTAAATTTTAATTTTAAGTTTTTATCGTCTGCAATTAATTCTCCATTAAATATGTTTTTTTGGTATTTTCCATTAACCAAAATATTTTTATAAGTATAATTATTATAGTTTATAGAATAAACATCTCCTGTTAGTTTAGAGCGTAGATTTTCTTTTTCAAACCCAACACCATCTACATCTAAATTTGCAGACATTTCGCCTAATTTAGGGTCTTCTAAAAACGTCCCCATATCGAAAGCACTAAATATAACATTTCCTTTATAGGACGCTGTATCTATATTATCGACATTAGAGATTTCTAAATCGGAACTTACAAAACCTAAGGTGGTATTAATGTTTAATTTTGCTTTTATATTTTGCGAGGTTATATGCGTATTTCCTGTTATAGAGAATGTTCCTAGTTTACTAAATATTGATGGAATAGATTCTCCTAACACATTTGGTAATAAATCTTTTAATGCATAATAACTTGATGATAGTTTTGTAAACTCCCCTCGCATTTCAAAGTTATTATCTGCTGCATTAAATAAATTTTTAAAGTTTAATGTACCATAAACATTGGTTCTGGTATTTGTTGTTAATTTTAAATTATTAGCTGTTAAATCATTTAATGTCCCTGTTAGCTGGGTACTTAATGTGGCATGTTGGTTAGCCCCAAACTCGTTATAAAATGTATTTAATTCATTTAAAGCTATATCTCCTTCTGTAAAATTAGCAGTAACCTTAACTTTATCTTCAAAATCTTTAAAGTCTTCTCTTTTGTAGTTAAATTTTAAATCTCCTTTTAAGGTGGATTGTTTTGTTCTTATATTTAAGTTATCGAATCGCATTTCCGATAATGTATACTTAAAATTAGTAGACATATTCTGCATAACTAATCCACGACTATCTACAAAACCAAGAGTATTTATTCTTGCATCTACATCGCTGCCATTAATTACAAAATTTGTTGCGTTAATCCCTAAATCTGTGAATTTTAAAATTTGAGGCGTTTCTTTATTTTCATCTATTAAATTAAATGTTCCATTATACACAGAAACATCACTAGAAGATAGTAGAAAATCGCTTTTTTCTAATCTTGGATTCTCATCATCAAACCTTGCTACAAAGACATCTAGATTAGTCTCTGTTTCGCCTTTGTAAGTTATAATATTTAGCACTAAATCTTCTAGGTCTATATCTCCAAAATTTAGTTTACTATTATAAAGGTTTTTAAAATTAAGTATAGAAGTATTTAATTCTGTAGCGCTAATTAATGTGTCATTTTTAAAGTCGCGTATTAATATCTGTTTCAATTCTACATCGCCATTAAACTGAAGTCCAACTTTTTCTATTTTTATATTAGTTTTATAATCTTCATTAAGGCGTTCTGTTGCATAACGGCCCAATCTGGTTTGTACTGCTGGTATAGAAAAGAATAATACCAATATGATAAAAAGCAGCAAAATTATTGCCGCTATCTTAGCTAATATTTTTAGAAACTTTTTGATACTAATTTAAAGTTATAACTTTCTTTAAGAATAAACTACATTTGCATTACGAAAAAACACCTGTTTGTAGATGTCTTTTTATGTTTTCAAAATTAACAATAATTGTGCCTAATATATACTAATGTCTTCACAAAATATTTATATCCTTGGTATTGAGAGTTCTTGCGACGATACTGCCGCTTCTGTTATATGTAACGGAAAAATTTTAAGTAATGTTATAGCAAGTCAAAAAATACATGAAGAATATGGTGGTGTTGTTCCAGAATTAGCTTCTAGAGCGCACCAACAAAATATTGTTCCTGTAGTAGCCCAAGCCATAAAAAAAGCTGATATTGAACAATCTCAATTGCATGCTATTGCTTTTACTCGCGGTCCTGGTTTAATGGGCTCATTGCTCGTTGGTACTTCTTTTGCAAAGTCTATGGCTTTTGGTTTAAATATTCCTTTAATAGATGTTAACCACATGCAGGCTCATATTTTGGCTCATTTTATAGATGAAGAGGGGTATGAGAAACCTACTTTTCCATTTTTAGGTGTGACTATTTCTGGGGGACACACACAAATTGTAAGAGTAGACAATTATTTTAAAATGACAGTTCTTGGAGAAACTATAGATGATGCCGTTGGTGAGGCTTACGATAAAAGTGGCAAAATTTTAGGTTTAGGATATCCTGCTGGTCCAGAAATAGATAGACGCGCAAAATTAGGTAATCCTAAAGCTTTTAAATTTACCAAGCCTAAAGTAGAAGGCTTAAACTTTAGCTTTTCTGGTTTTAAAACTGCTGTATTATATTTTATACAACGAGAAGTTAAAGCCAATCCTAATTTTATAGCTGAAAATTTAAACGACATTTGTGCTTCTATTCAATATACAATTATTGGTATTTTAATAGATAAATTAAAACTAGCCACTAAACAAACTGGTATTAAACAAATTGCCATTGGCGGAGGTGTTTCTGCAAATTCTGGAATACGCCAAGCGTTAAAAGATGGTGAGAAAAAATTTGGTTGGATTACTTACGTTCCTAAATTTGAATTTACTACAGATAATGCCGCTATGATTGCTATTGTTGGCTATTTAAAATACTTAGAAGATGATTTCGCAGAAAGCAATGTTATGGCTTCAGCTAGATTAAAAATTTAAAAAAACAACAGTATTGCAAAACGAGACCATTAGACTCCTTTTTGAAGCTATTTTTCTAGGGTTTGGCTTATGCTCAATGCTTGTTTTTATACTTTCATTTTTTGTAAATTCTAGTTTTAAAAATGCGTTAGCGTCTTATTTTAATTATGGAACAATAGTAATACGAGTCTCTGGAATTATTTATTTTTTCTATCATTTAATACTTCTTATTCAACTTATAAATTCTAAAGAACCGACCGTTTTTAGTGAAAGAGCCTTAGGACCATACGCCTCTTTCTATTGGTATCTATCGTTTAGACCACTTCTATATTGCTTACTTGCACAATTGTTTTGGATAAAAAAACTTAGAAAAATTAATACAAAAAGTATTCTACTAGTGCTACTATTATTAATAATAAGTATTATTACTGGAAGAAATATAGAATACTATGTTATTTTTATAACCTCTATACACAGAGATTACCTTCCTAGCGCTTGGCAATCAAAACCAATTTTAGAACTTATTTTTAGTGTCATTATATCGTTAGCAATTGCTGTAACTGAACGTATTATTATTTTCTCTTTGTTAGTTGGCATCACATGGTTTATAGATAAAAAACTATTTAATACAAAAGAAAATACTGATGCTTAAAAAGTTAAAATCTTATCATTATTTCTTAATCGTTTTATTTATCCTTCTTATACATATTATTTGTAGTTACAATTTTGATGAAACAGAGGTAATAAGTATTAACATACATGATACTTATTTTATTATTAGCCTTTTGGGTATTGATATAATATTATCGATTATACTCTTAATATCTGGCTTCGCATATTTAATCCTAAATAAAATAAAAATAGCTTTAATAAAGGGGTTAACTAAAACACATATTTTCATTACTATAGGCTCTATTTTATGTCTTAAAATAGGATTTTTTTTATTTAATACTTCAAATCATAAAACTGTAATTTTTGTAGTTCTTATTGCTTTAATAATATTAACTCAATTGTTTCTTATATTTAATATCATTATAAGTATGTTTAAATATGGCTTACAACGCACAACTCGTCAATAGAATAAAAGAGCAATTACAGTTCTTTCCAGAAACCTTTACAGACAAAAAAATGTTTGGAGGAATCGCTTTTCTATACAAAGGAAAAATGACTATAGGTGTTATTAAAAATAAATTGATGGTACGTGTTATTTCAGAGAAAATGGAAACTGAATTAGAAAAACCAAATGTAATACCTATGGATTTCACTAAAAAACCAATGAAAGAGTTTATCTATGTTTTAGAAGATGGTATAGCAACTGAATTAGAATTATTACACTACATAGAATTAGGTTTAGAACACGCTAAAAGCAAATTGTAATACTATGGTTTATAAGAGGTTATTATCTTCCTCTTGATGAGATTCTTGCCTGCGTAGGGATTGGGTTGTTTAAATCCCTGTTAATAAAGTTTTAAATAATAATACAACACACTATAATATTTTGTTTTTTTGTGTTGTAAAAATTTAAATCAATGAATAAAGCCCTACTTCTAATCGTATTATGTTTATCTACAGCTTCATTTGCACAAAGCAGAAAACTAAAAAAAGCATTAGATACTATAGCAACTGTTGAGCAAGCTGAAGCCTACATAGAAGCTGAAAAGTCTAAGAAAAAGAATAAATTAATTATTTTTAATGAAGCCAAACATAAAACAAGGTTAGCTAAAACTATTATAGGTTTACCAGTTGGTGCCACAAAAACTGTAGATGTAGAGTTTGGCAAAGTGCATTATAAAGTTATCGAAAAAACGAACGAGCCACATTACAGAATAAGCTATGTGTTTTTAGATGGTAATACAGTAAAATTAAAAAGAATTCATGAGGTTACTAAAGACATTATAAAACAGCATAAGGATGGTATTAAATTTGAAGACTTAGCAAAAAAATACTCTATGGATAGAAATGCATATACTGGAGGAGATTCTGGTTGGTTTAAAGATGGAGATATGCCTATTGAAGTAGAAGAACAAGTAAGTGATTTAAAGAATAATTTAGGAGACATTTACACGGTTAGAACCCAAGAAGATAATGGCTACTATGTTATATTAAAAACACACAGAATTAAAACAATTAAAGAAGTTAAGGTGCTTAAAATTATTGACAAAGCCTAATGCAATTATTTTATAACTCAGAAATAAACGATAATACAACACAATTCTCTTTTTCAAAAGAAGAAAGTAAACATATTGTAAAAGTACTACGTAAGCAAGTAGGCGATACTATGCATATTACCAATGGCAAAGGTTGGTTATTTAATGCAGAAATAACAATTGCAGCGCTTAAAAACTGTGTGGCAACCATACAATCTAAAACACAACAAGCACCCGCAAAATATAATTTACATTTAGCAGTTGCACCAACAAAAATGAATGACCGCTACGAGTGGTTTTTAGAAAAAGCTACCGAAATAGGTATTACTAGCATCACGCCTATTATTTGCGACCACAGCGAGCGTAAAGTTATTAAAGCAGAACGTTTCCAGAAGATTTTACAATCTGCCATGAAGCAATCTCTACAATGCTATTTGCCAGAACTTAAAGATGCTACATCTCTTAAAGAGTATTTAAAAACAACTCCCGAAGGTGATTGTTTTATCGCGCATTGCGAAGAGACAAAAAAACAATCCTTAAAAAGCCTGCTAAAACCAAACACAACAACAACGATACTTATAGGGCCTGAAGGCGATTTTAGTACCAAAGAAATTGAACTCGCTTTACAAAATAATTGGAAACCTGTAACTCTAGGCAAAACAAGACTTCGTACAGAAACTGCTGCTATTGTAGCTTGCCATTCTGTAGCGTTTGTAAATGAATAATCAATAGTCTTTTTGAAAATTTCGTTAAAAATGTGTTTTACACTATAAATCTTGCTATTTTTGAGATATGACATTGAAAAGAATTTTCCTATTCAGTATTGCAATTACCTGTTTTACTATACAATATAGTACCGCACAAGATTTAGCTATTTTAAAATATAAAGGCGGTGGCGATTGGTATAGTAACCCAACAGCATTACCAAACCTTATTGCGTTTTGTAATGATAATATAAATACTAAAATGAAAGCTAAACCAGAAACGGTAGAAGTTGGAAGTTCAGATATTTTTCAATATCCATTATTACACATGACGGGGCATGGCAATGTGTTTTTTAGTGATGAAGACGCCGAAAATTTAAGAAACTACTTAATATCTGGCGGTTTTTTACATATCGACGATAATTACGGGATGCAACCTTATATTACTAAAGAATTAAAAAAAGTATTCCCAAATCAGGAATTGGTAGAATTACCAAATAATCATCCCATTTTTAATACAGCTTATAAATTTCCAAAAGGCTTACCAAAAATCCATGAACACGATGGCAAACGCCCTCAAGCTTTTGGTTTATTTCATAAAACCAGATTGGTATTATTATTTACTTTTGAAAGTGATTTAGGAGATGGTTGGGAAGACCCAGAAGTACATAATGATCCCGAAGAGGTAAGATTACGCTCTCTACAAATGGGTGCAAATATTGTAAAATATGCTTTCGAGAATTAAGTAATGAAACTGTTTAACTTTAAAAATAAAATCATAGCCTTTAGTTTAGCATTATTATTTCTTTTTGTATCGTTATCCAGTATTAATAAACATACTTACACTGTTGGTCTAAATAATTTTCATAAAGAGTCTTTTGGATGTATTATTACCTCCGACATGTTTCTTCATTCAAATTACAATTGTGGCAAACCTTTTCATCTACCATATTTTTAAATGCAATTAACCCACTACAACACCAAATTTACCAAACATACGTTTCCAATAACGTTAGTTTGCGAAAATGTAACGAATGCACCAAACATTGGAAGTCTATTTCGTATTGCTGATGCCTTCGGAATAGAAAAAATTATATTTTGCACTTCAGAAATTCCTATGGGTAGAAAAATGACAAAAACCTCTAGAGCTACCGAAAAAGTTGTAGATTTTGAAGTTAATGAAAATATTTCCCTAGTCATTAATCAATTAAAAACTAAAGGTTACAAAATTGTCTCTTTAGAAATTACAGATAATAGTATTCCAATCCATAACTGTCAATTTTCTAAAGAACAACCAATAGCACTTGTTATTGGCGATGAAAATTTTGGAGTTTCAGAACCTATTTTAGCACTTAGCGATACAATTATTCATATCGATATGTTTGGACAAAATAGTAGTATGAATGTTGTACAAGCAACAAATATTGCATTGTACGAAATAACAAAACAGTTACGATAGTAAGAATTCTGTTATACAAATTTTGAATCAAACTAAAATAGTAGCATTTCGGTTCAAATGGTTCTGATTAACGAGGAATTGTCTCGATAAGCTTTGTAACCCAAATGGTTCTCGATACAAAATTCCTAAAAAAGGAATTTTACTCGAACTGACGACATGATTCCAGTTTTATCCCAACATCAATTCGAGTAATTCCCATAATTCGCCTACGCTCAGTACACGGTAAATGAGGTATTGTATCGAGAACATATTTGTAGCCTAAAATTCTTATTTTCTATATAAGTTTTGCGCCTTTTAATCGTAAAACGCACTCAAATTAACGAATTTCATCAAAATGCTAAATCCATTTATTAAATAAATTCTAATCAGTAATTAGAAAATTTAATAGCAATCTGTATATTTACTAAATGAATTCTAATACCATATCTAACGGCATATTAAAATCTATAGGGATTATACTAGGTGTGCTTATTCTTGTTTTCTTTTTATATAAAATACAAGCCATCATTGTTTACATTGCTATAGCAGGTGTAATATCACTTATTGGGCGCCCTATTGTTTTATTTTTAAGACGTAAATTAAAGTTTAGCAATACACTATCCGTTATTGTTACTATGGTATTTTTAATAGGCTTATTAGTAGGTTTAGTAATGCTTTTTATCCCTTTAATAGTAGAGCAAGGTCATAATTTATCGCTTTTAAATATAGACAGTTTACAAAGTAATATTGAAGGCCTTTACAAAGAAATAACAACCTATTTTAATATTAGTAGCGTAGATGTAGAACAATCCTTAAAAGATTCTAATGTTCTCGGAAAAATAGATTATTCCGTAATACCAAACTTTTTAAACTCGATAGTTAGTGGTTTCGGAAGCTTTAGTATTGGTTTATTTTCTGTGTTATTTATTTCATTTTTCTTTTTAAAAGACAGCAAATTAATGGAAGATGGTATTATGACCATTATTCCAGATAATAAAGAAACACGTTCTAAAAAATCATTTACTAAAATTAAAGATCTACTCTCAAGATATTTCGTAGGCTTAGTATTTCAAATACTAATACTATTTGTTATCTACACAGCGGTATTACTTATTTTTGGTATAAAAAACGCCGTAGTAATAGCCTTTTTATGTGCGCTTTTAAACCTAATACCTTATGTAGGTCCAATGGTAAGTGCTATACTAATGCTTACACTTACTATGACAAGTAATTTAGGAGCTAGTTTTAGCGAGGTTATTTTACCAAAAACCATTTATGTAATGATTGGGTTTGTAATTGCACAATTGGTAGACAATTTCTTTAGTCAACCTGTAATATTTTCTAAAAGCGTTAAATCTCATCCATTAGAAATATTTTTAGTGATACTTATTGCTGGCGTTTTATTTGGTATTATTGGATTAGTAGTAGCAATCCCAGCATATACAGCTATAAAAGTTATTTTAAAAGAATTCTTATCTGAAAATAAAATAGTTAAGAAACTAACCAAAGGGCTTTAATACCACTTTTTTTTGAATCATTCTATTTTAAATACAGAACATCAGGAATTTATAAATGCTAATTTAAATTCAGATATAGCTTCACTTCTATTAAAAGGCATACCTAATACTACTGTAGAAGCAAAAGCTATTATAGAACAAATTGAAGCAAAAAAACGTTGTAAAAAAAAACTTCCCACTTGGTTTAATACTAAGCAAATATATTACCCTAATAAGCTTAATATAGAACAAACCTCTTCAGAAATTACTGCTAAATTTAAAGCTAGTTTAATATCTGGTAATTCTATAATAGACTTAACAGGAGGCTTTGGGGTAGACTGCTATTATTTTTCAAAAGTGTTTAAAGATGTAGTACACTGTGAAATTAATAATGAATTATCACAAAAAGTATCTCATAACTATAAGCAATTAGCTATTAATAATGTTAATTGCATTAATCAAGATGGTATTGAATACCTTTTAAAAAGCGAACAAAAGTTCGATTATATATATATAGATCCTTCACGTAGAAATGACGCTAAAGGCAAAGTTTTTTTATTAAATGATTGTTTACCAAATATACCAAAGTATCTAGATTTATTATTTAAACGCACAAAAACAATAGTAATTAAAACATCTCCTTTACTTGATGTTTCTATTGGAATTAACGAATTAAAATATGTAAAAACAATATACAGTGTTGCAGTAAATAATGAAGTAAAAGAATTATTATGGGTTTTAGATCGTGATTTTAATGGAGAAATAAATATACAAACCACTAACCTTTTAAAAACAACACAACAAACGTTTCAGTTTTATTTAAACGAAGAAGCAAAAACAGAAGCTAATTATAGTGAGCCACTAACCTATTTATACGAACCAAATGCTGCCATATTAAAAATGGGGGCCTTTAACAGTATTTCATCTCAATTAAACCTAAACAAGTTACAAAAACATTCGCATTTGTATACAAGCAATTCTTTAATAACGTTTCCTGGAAGACGTTTTAAAATTGAAAAAATAATAGACTATAATAAGAAGCTGTTTAAAAAAGAAATGAATATTACTAAAGCTAATGTTACAACACGAAACTTTCCTGAAACAGTACAAACCATAAGAAAAAAATTAAAAATTAAAGACGGAGGAAATTATTACCTGTTTTTTACAACCTTAAACAATACTAAAAAAGTAATATTGTCCTGTAGTAAAATAGATTAGCTTTCGTTTGCTTTTTTTATAATTGCTTTTAAACGCTGCTCTCGCGTTGCTTTCTCATTACGAAGCTTATTCTTTTTTCTATTCATCAACTTAGTATGCTTCGCTTTATTTTTCGTGTTTTTTTCTTGTCCTCGCTTTGCCATTACATGCAAATTTATATAATTATTACGTTTTTTTAATGGTTAACATCCTTTTACACATAAAACCTTTACTCACTTTGTAAAACAATTATACAACAGGCATTGTTAACTCTATAGAGTTTATAGGATATTATAAAGATTAATTTTTTCTTGCTTATAAAGCTATTTTAAGATATTTTTAACACTTAATTTAAAAAAATCCAACAAAAAATGAACTCTAAAATTACTTTAAAAAGTAATCCTTTACTTTTTACATTAGCATTTATACTATGCGTGTTTTCATCGTATTCACAAGAAAAATGTGGAATGGTCAATTACATGAAAGAAAAAATGAAAGACCCTCAATTTGCTAGACAATATAGAGCATCTCAAGCTAAATTTAAAGCTCAACTTGAAAAAAATCTTGCTAATAAAGCAACAGCAAGAAGAATGGATCCTATAATAATTCCTGTAGCGGTTCACTATCCAGAAGCACAAGAATCAGATCGTGCTTGTTTAGAAGCATTAGCTCAAAATCAAGTAGACATTTTAAATGCAGATTTTACAGGTACTAATGCAGACATCTCTAACTGGGCTGCTGCTTCATCTCACTATCCTGGTGTAAATACTGGTGCTGCTAATATTTTATTTTGTATTGCTACCATGAACCATCCATCTGGTACAGATCCTGATTTAGTAGAAGGTGGTCCTGCTGTAACTATTGGTTACAACTTTGGAGGAGGAACATCTACAGACCCTAACTGGGGAGGATATATGAATTTTTTAGTTAAAGATATTGGAGGCGGTCTATTAGGTTTCTCACCTCTTGGAGGAAGTATAGCTAATGGAAATTCTGTAACAATGAATTTAGGAGCATTTGGCTCTGGTGCTGGTTGCCCAAGTTCTGGAATAGTACCTGGTGCACCATACGATTTAGGAAGAACAGTAACCCATGAACTAGGTCACTTTTATAATTTAGAACACACCTTTACTGGATCTTGCTCAACAGATGATGGTATTGCAGATACA
The DNA here is from genome assembly GCF_053601615.1 of Pontimicrobium sp. MEBiC06410. NCBI lineage: Bacteria > Pseudomonadati > Bacteroidota > Flavobacteriia > Flavobacteriales > Flavobacteriaceae > Pontimicrobium > Pontimicrobium sp. MEBiC06410. Next base: position 116,973 of record NZ_JBSHNT010000143.1, on the reverse strand, counting down.
CCAAACCAAAATGCAAGTTCTGGAGGTTGCCCTACTTTAGGAGGTTCGCCTGCTTGTGATTCAAGTGAACAAGTTCTGTTCCAAAGTTATATGGATTATACCAATGATGCTTGTATGTTTATGTTTAGTGCTGGACAAATTACAGTTGCAGAGGCCTATATTATGTCTATAGAGTCTCAATTTAAGCCAAATGTAGTTGTATGTTCTGCAGCACCAGATTTTACAATTGCAGCTACTAACAGTGCATCTAGTATTTGTTCTCCTGGAAATGAAGTTATCTATAACTTAACATATACAGCAACTGGAGGTAACGCAGACCCTACAACATTTTCGGCAGCAGGACTTCCTGCAGGAGCAACTGCAACTTTTAACCCGACAGCATTAAGTGCAGATGGTAACTTTACATTAACAGTAGGTAACCTAAGTGGAGCTACAGCTGGTAATTATACTATTGCAGTAACAGGAACAGGAGTTACAACGAACTCTATAGATTTAGATTTAAATGTTAATGGAGCTGCACCAGTAGCACCAGGATTAACAACACCTGCCAATGGAGCAACTGGTACAGCATTAGCAGTAGACCTTAATTGGGCAGTTATAGCAGAAGCAGAAACCTATACAGTTGAAACAGCTACAGATGCTGCTTTTACAGCAAATACAACATCTAATGTTGTTAATGCCGCTACTTTTACAACACCAACATTATCAGAATCTACTCAATACTACTGGAGAGTAAAATCTACAAATAGCTGTGGCGAATCTAGCTACTCTAGTGTATATAATTTTACAACAGCAGCAATTGTATGTAGTACTTATAATTCTACCGAAAATAATATAACAATACCATCTACAGGAACTACAGAGCACGTAATAACATCTACAATAAATATTAGTGCAGATACAGTAATTTCAGATATAAATGTTACAGTAAATGTACAGCACATTTGGGCTGGTGATATGGAACTTAAATTAACATCGCCAAATGGAACTGAAGTAATTATGTTAGCTAATAGTAAATGTGATGACGGTACAGATGATATAGCAGCAACGTATGATGATCAAGCTTCTGGCCCTGTAGTATGTAGTGCTACAGCTCCTGCTGTTGGAGGTATTATTCAACCAGAAGAAGTATTATCTGCTTTTAATGGTGAAAACGCTCAAGGTAACTGGATTCTTACTGCTACAGATGGTTACCCTTCTGAAGACGGAGGTGTATTCCAAAACTATGCTATAGAAATTTGTGGTACAGCAGCATTAAGTGTACCTGAATTTAATTTAGAAAATGCAATAAGCTTATGGCCAAACCCATCTAATGGAGCTATAAACTTATCATTTAACACTATAAATAGTGAAGATGTTAATGTAAAATTATTTGACCTAAGTGGACGATTAATAAACACACAATCATTTAAAAACACAGCAGGAACATTTAATAAAACCATTCAGTTTGGTAAATTAAATACCGCTGTTTACATTTTAAGTATTGAAACTGCTGGACAAAAAATTAATAAGCGTATAATTATTGAATAGTCTTCTTTAAAATATGTTAAATAAAAAAAGGATTCCTAATTTAGGAATCCTTTTTTATTACGACCAAAGTTGAAAATACTTTAAACATGACATTAAAAGAACAATTAGATACTAAAGCAGCTGCCACAAAAAAAGTACTAGCTAGCGAAAAATATAATATAATGGATAATGCAACTCAAGCATTAATACAATCTAATATTACCAAAAATGCTTTAAAAACAGGAGATATAATAAACGATTTTACATTAGTAAATGCTACAAATACGCCTGTTACACTATCTAATAGATTAAAAAACAAACGTGTAGTGTTATCATTTTATAGAGGTGGTTGGTGTCCGTATTGTAATATGGAGTTAAGAGCATTACAAAATATATTACCAGAAATTGAAGCTAATAATGCCGAATTAATAGCTATTTCTCCAGAAGTTCCAGACCAATCCTTAACAACAAGCGAAAAAAACGAATTATCATTTCAAGTATTAAGCGATGTAGATAATAAAGTTGCTAAAAACCTAGGCCTAGTATTTAAAATGCCAAAAGATTTACAAGATTTATATAGTAATGAGTTTAACATTCATGTAGATAAACACAATGGTAACAACAATTACGAGCTACCATTAGCTGCCACATACATTATAAACGAAAATGGTAAAATTATTTACGATTTTGTTACCGAGCGTTATACAGAGCGTGCAGAACCTAAAGATATATTAGAGGTTTTACAGAATAACTAAAAATACACTTATGTATATTCGAGCACAGTCAAAATCTATGCGTTTTGACTACTTCTTTTTTCACATTATAATTATTTAGTATACTTACTATTTTTATTTTAAGTTAAATTTGATATATCTTATTTAATAAATACTTTAAAGTGAATAAAATTAAAATCTTAATAGTATTAATTATCCTAATAATTGGTTGTAAAAGCAATTCTAAAAACGAAGAAGGCTATTTAGAGTTAAATAAACTTGAAATAAGTAAAGCAAAATTTAATGAACACTCCATTATTTTATCACCAAAATTACTTGATAAGTTATACGATAAACCGATTCAAATAGTAGATAGTTGCACTACGACACGAATTCTCCCTAATCAAGGAGATTTTAACTTACTATGTCATGTTTATAAAGAAAATTGGGATTTAGTCTATAGAATTCATGAAAACACTGCTTTTCTGGGACATTTAGTATTTAAGAATGGATTAGAAATAAAATTCCCCCAAATTATACTTTCAGAAAAAACGACTATTAATGATATTAAAAAGATATATCCAAATGTACACGTAAATAATAGTCGTAACGGAAGTAATAAAATAGAAGACATATGGTTTTATGATGATTTAACGATTAATAGAAGACCAGATTATAATTATATAGTCTTGACTTTTAAAAATGACAAATTACTTCATTTTAATTACGATTGGTTTCCGGAATATACAGATTCACAATATGAAAAATATTCAAAATGGATGGAGAAGCCAGAAATAGATACAAATTATCTAAAAGCAAACATATTCTACGGGCTTAAAAATTTAAACAATGGTTTCGATGTAGAAAGCTCCTATTACTTTTCAGAAACTGATTTTGAAATTGTACTTAAACGTATTCAGGAAAAAGGAATAATTATCCACGGTATAGAACCTTGGTTAAATGGAGAATTTTATGATGTTCTAACTTATGAAGATTTTAATACAACAGTTGAAGATACAGAATGGCGAAAAAAGGCTTTAGAACAATTCAAAAAAAGCAATAAAAACTTAATGTACTCTGCAACTTATGAGATTCCAGATAAATTACTTTCAAAGTAAAAAAGACCTTGAGAAAATCAAGGTCTTTTCAAAATATTATAACTGTTTTAGTTTTTTTATTCAGCCAAAAACGCCTCCACATTGTTCCTAATACGTTCTTGAATATTAGAAACATCTGCCTTTACAAAAGGCTCTCCCATAATATTTTCGTACAACTCAATATAACGTTCGCTAACACTCTCAATATAGGCATCGCTCATTTCTGGTACAGTTTGCCCTTCAAGGCCTTGAAAATCATTAGCAATTAGCCATTGGCGCACAAACTCTTTAGACAATTGTTTCTGTGCTTCTCCCTTTTCTTGACGCTCTTCATAACCATCTGCATAAAAATAGCGTGAAGAATCTGGCGTGTGTATTTCGTCTATTAAAACGATTTTTCCATCTTTAGTTTTTCCGAATTCGTATTTAGTATCTACTAAAATTAAACCTCGAGAAGCAGCAATTTCAGTACCACGAGTAAATAATTTGCGTGTGTAATCCTCTAAAACCAAATAATCAGCTTCCGAAACTATACCTTTCTTCAAAATATCTTCACGAGAAATATCTTCGTCATGATCTCCCATTTCTGCTTTAGTTGCAGGCGTAATAATTGGCTCTGGGAACTTGTCATTCTCTTTCATACCTTCAGGCATAGGTACTCCACAAAGTATACGTTTACCCGCTTTATATTCTCTAGCAGCATGACCAGACATATAGCCGCGAATTACCATTTCTACCTTAAAAGGCTCGCATAACTCTCCTATCGCTACATTTGGGTCTGGGGTTGCTGTTAACCAATTTGGCACAATATCCTCAGTTTGTGCCATAAATTTAGTAGCAATCTGGTTTAATATCTGCCCCTTGTAAGGTATTCCTTTTGGCATTACTACATCGAAAGCACTTAATCTATCGGTAGCTACCATTACCAAACGGTCGTTCTCTAAACTGTAAACAGCTCTTACTTTTCCTTTATAAACACTTTTTTGTCCTGGAAAATTAAAATTGGAATCTATTATTGTATTACTCATTAGTCCTTTAAATAGTTCTGAATATATTCTGTATAATTTTAAATACTTCTTGTTTTTTGGCTTTTGTTTCTTTTTTACAAAAAGCCTAATTTAATATCGTCATTTTCAACTTCTACTTCAACTTCAACCTTATTCTGCATTTTCAATTTGCTTATATGCTGCAATAATTTTCTTAACCAGTTTATGGCGTATTACATCTTTATCATCTAAAAACACCATGCCAACACCTTCAACGTCTTTTAACACTAAAAGAGCTTCCTTTAGGCCAGAAATGGTACGTCGTGGCAAATCTATTTGTCCGGGATCTCCTGTTAATAAAAACTTAGCACTTTTACCCATACGGGTTAAAAACATTTTCATTTGGTTATGTGTCGTGTTCTGCCCTTCGTCTAAAATAACAAAAGCATTATCTAACGTACGACCTCTCATAAATGCCAAAGGCGCAATTTGTATTGTTCCGTTTTCAATGTAATGCGCAAGTTTTTCTGCCGGAATCATATCACGTAATGCATCGTATAACGGTTGCATGTATGGATCTAATTTTTCTTTTAAATCTCCTGGTAAAAACCCTAGGTTCTCCCCTGCTTCTACTGCTGGACGTGTTAATATAATACGTTTTACTTCTTTATTTTTTAACGCTTGTACTGCTAAAGCTACCCCTGTGTAAGTTTTTCCAGTACCTGCTGGGCCAATTGCAAAAACCATATCGTTTTTACGCATTAGCTCTACCAATTTACGCTGGTTTGCAGTTTGTGCCTTAATTAATTTTCCATTTGCACCATGCACTATAACTTCTCCACTTTGTGTAGACGTTGTATAATCATCACTACTTTGGCTAGTTAACACACGCTCTATAACATTTTCGTCTAGTTTATTATACTTCCCAAAATGTTTTAAAAGCATCGTCATGCGCCTATCGAATTCATCTAATAATTCTTCTTCTCCAAATGCTTTTATTTTATTACCGCGGGCTACAATTTTTAATTTAGGAAAGTACTTTTTAAGTAGTACAATATTTTCATTTCCAGTTCCAAAAAACTCTTTTGGGCTTATTTCTTCAAGTTCTATTATAATTTCGTTCAAAAGCTAGACGATTTAATTAAATTTTTCTCTTAAGTTTTATTAGTTTTGCTACAGTAAAGCTATACCAACAAATTACTTAACAAACTTACACATTTTTAAGTTTGTTAATTCAAAAAAATATCAACAATTAGTCCATGGCAATTATTACATTAACAACAGATTTTGGTGAGAAAGATCACTTTGCTGGTGCGGTAAAAGGAGCTATTTATAGCGAATTACCCGATGTTAGAATTGTTGATATCTCACATTCTGTTTCTCCTTTCAACATTCCAGAAGCCGCTTATATAATTCAAAACGCTTACAGTAGTTTTCCAGAAGGCACAATACATATTATTGGTATAGATTCTGAAATTAATGAAGAAAACAAACATATTGCTATAAAACTTAACGGACATTATTTTGTTTGTGCTAATAACGGCATTATGAGTATGATTTGTTCTGAAATTACTCCAGAACAACTTGTAGAAATTAATATACACGATAGAATAGAAACTAGTTTCCCTGTATTGGATGCTTTTGTAAAGGTTGCTTGCCACATTGCTCGAGGTGGTGCTTTGGGTATTATTGGTAAACCTATAACCAATATAAAGCCTATAAGAAATTTAGCACCTTATGTTAATGACGAAAAAACACAGATTATAGGTAGTATCATTTATATAGATAATTACGGCAATGTTATTACTAATATAAAACAGGCCTTTTTTGAAACAATACAAAAAGGAAGAGCCTTTGAAATTTCTGCCAGAAATTATAAGTTCAAAAAAATATATTCGAAATATAGCGATATTGTTAATTTTGAAATCCCTGAGGATAAACGAAATGACGAAGGCCGTGGCTTAGTTGTTTTTAATTCGTCTAATTATTTAGAAATCGCTATTTATAAAAGTAATAGTAGTTCGGTTGGTAGTGCTAGTACGCTTATGGGACTAAATTTAAGAGATACTGTTACCGTTAATTTTATTAACAAGGTTTCGCCATACCCAGAAACAAAAAACAATTTTTAATGTTTGTACGTATTGTAAAAATGAGTTTTGCTGAAGAGCATATTCCTGAATTTTTAGCAAATTTTGAAACTGTAAAACAACGCATTCGTAATTTTGAAGGCTGTCAGTTTTTAGAATTATACAGAGACAAACACAATACTAATATCTTTTTTACGTATAGTTATTGGAATACTGAAGCCGATTTAGAAAATTACAGACATTCCGATTTATTTAAAGGCGTTTGGGCACAAACTAAGCCGATGTTTGATGGTAAACCAGAAGCATGGAGTGTAGATAAATTGGTGAGTTTAGATTGACGATTGACGATTGACGATTGACGAAATTTTATACATTCTATTTTAAAATCATGAAAAAAACATTACTGTATTTATTTTTATCATTTTATATATTGTCAAACAACTCCATGTCTGCAATTAATAATTCAGGAGTAAAAGAAAATACCAATATACAATTAGACTCTATTAATAAAACATCTCAAGAGTATTATAATGAAGCTAAAGAGCTAGAAAAAGAAAGTTCTGAGCATTCTAAAAGGGGATTTATTTTTTTAATAATAGGTATATCAGTTTTTCTGATAAGTGGGGTGATTAGAAAAAAGAAAAAGGATTAGATTTCTTTAAATTTAAAGTCATTTAAATTATCTGCAGGTTTAATATCTTTGATAAAAATAAACAATACAATTTCCGCCTTTGCGGGAACTAAAAACATAAAATTTTAGATGTTCGCATTACTAAAAAAAGAAATAAACTCATTTTTTGCTTCACCAATAGGTTACTTGGTGATTGCAATATTTTTAATATTAAACGGACTCTTTTTATGGGTTTTTAAAGGAGAATTTAATATTCTTGATTACGGTTTTGCCGATTTATCCTCGTTCTTTTTGTTATCGCCTTGGATTCTTATTTTCTTAATTCCTGCGGTTACCATGCGTAGTTTTAGCGATGAGAAAAAACAAGGTACTTTAGAACTGTTATTGACTAAACCAATTTCGCATTTACAAATTGTATTAGGTAAATACTTAGGCGCATTCTTATTAATCATACTCGCACTTTTACCTACCCTCTTATATGTTTATACAGTCAATCAATTAGGGAACCCTGTTGGCAATTTAGATGTTGGCAGTACCTTAGGTTCTTATTTTGGACTGTTATTTCTAGTAGCTGCTTATACTGCTATTGGTGTATTTGCATCTACATTATCTGATAACCAAATCGTTGCATTTATTAGTGCGGTGTTTATGTGCTTTCTATTTTACATAGGCTTCGAAGGTGTAGCAGATTTAAGTACAAGCAATTTTATAGAGCAATTAGGAATGAGTGCACACTATAAAAGTATGAGTCTTGGTGTATTAGATACACGAGATATCTTATATTTTTTAAGTATAACAGCTATTTTTCTCTTCTTTACAGTTAAACGTATTAATAGAGAAGGTTCAAAACCTATAAAATGGGCTTATATAGCTATTGTTCCTGTTGTATTACTCGTACTAAACATATTAAGTTCATCTGTATATAAACGTTTCGATTTAACTTCAGATAAACGCTATACACTAAGCGAAGCGGCTTTAAATGTTGTAAAGGAAGTTAATTCACCTATTATAATAGATGTGTTTCTAGAAGGTGAAGATTTTCCTTCAGAATTTAGACGTCTACAAACCGAAACTAAACAAATTCTAGAAGAGTTTTCTGCTTATAATGGTAATATTAAATTTAAGTTTATAAACCCTATTGAGGAAGAAGAAACACGAGAGCGTAGTATGCAAATATTAAATGATCGTGGACTAACACCAATGCAGTTAAGTGTACAGGGTAAAAATGGACAAAATTCACAACGAGTTATATTTCCTTGGGCATTGGCTAGTTTTAATAACCAAACGGTAAAAATTCCGTTAGTAAAAAATAAAATTGGTGCTACGCAAGAAGAATTAGTATCTAATTCTGTACAACACTTAGAGTACGCTTTTGCAGATGGCTTTGGTAAGTTAGTAAACCCGAAGCGTAGAAAAATTGGTATTTTAAGAGGTAACGGACAATTAGAAAATAAATATATTTTCGATTTTGTAAAGACCCTTCGCGATTACTATTTTATTGCGCCATTTACATTAGATAGTGTTGCAACAAACCCCATAAAAACATCTAAATCGTTAAATACCTACGATTTAATAATTTCAGCAAAACCAACAGAAGCCTTTTCAGAAAATGAAAAATTAGTACTAGACCAATACACCATGAACGGAGGGAAAAGTCTCTGGTTACTGGATGCTGTTGCTATGGAAAAAGACAGCCTGTACAATATTGAAGGTAAAAATGTTGCAGTAAGTAGAGATTTAAACTTAACCGATTTCTTTTTCAAATATGGAGTTCGTACTAACCCATTACTTGTAAAATCTATGTATTCGGCTCCTATAACTTTAGCGCAAGGAGAAGGTAGCGAATCTCGTGTAGACAATTTACCATGGACCTATTCACCATTGGCTACGAGTTCTAGTAAACACCCTATTGTAAACAACTTGAACTTTTTAAAGTTTGATTTTGCAAACCCAATAGATACGCTTAAAAACAATATTAAAAAGACCATTTTACTAGAAAGTGCTCCATTAAGTAAATTAGAAGGAACTCCTGCAATTATTAGCTTAGAATCTGTAAATGAAGCACCAGACCCTAAAACCTTTAATAAAGGATCACAAACTTTAGCTGTATTATTAGAAGGTGAATTTACATCGGTTTACAATAATAGAATTAAGCCTTTTGATTTACCAGATATTAAAAATAAAAGTACCGATACAAAAATGATTGTCATTTCCGATGGGGATGTTATAAAAAATGAAATTGGCAGAAATGGACCAGAAGAATTAGGTTTCGATCGTGGTACGCTACAAACCTTTGGGAATAAAGAATTTTTACTAAATGCTGTAAATTATCTTTTAGATGACGATGGACTTATAAACATTCGCTCTAAAGAAGTGGCTGTAGCATTTTTAGATCAGCAAAAAATAGCAAAAGAAAAAACCAAGTGGCAATTAATAAATATTGTGCTACCACTCTTTATTTTAGGGCTTTTTGGCTTTTTATTTAACTTTTTAAGAAAAAGAAAATATTCCAAAAAAGCTTAATAAATACAACTCTACAATAGCACTTTTTAAGGGCTCAACTTGTTAATAAGTTTGTTTCTCTATTAAAGAGTTAAATAATATATTTGTGTTGATAACTTTTTGTGAATAATTTAAATTAAAAGTTAGTATTTATTGTGTCATTTTGTAAGCTATCCCTAATAGTAACAACCTCAAAACTCACAATAACAAACCATAATATAATACCTTATAAATAACCAAATGAAATTTATAGTATCGAGTACTTATTTACTAAAACAATTACAAGTTTTAGGAGGTGTAATTAATAGTTCTAACACCTTACCCATTTTAGATAATTTCTTGTTTGATATTGATAATTCTAAACTAACCGTTTCTGCAAGCGATTTAGAAACAACAATGTCTTCTGTTTTAGATATAGAAAGTGATAGTGTTGGTAGCGTTGCTATTCCTGCTCGTTTATTATTAGACACTTTAAAAACGTTTCCAGAACAACCCTTAACCTTTGTAATAGAGGATAATAATACTGTAGAAATAAGCTCTAATCATGGTAAATATGCATTAGCATATGCAGATGGCAATGAGTTTCCTAAAGCCGTTGCTTTAGAGGATCCAAGTGCTACAACTATTGCAGGAAATATTTTAGCTACAGCTATTAGCAAAACTATTTTTGCTGCTGGTAACGACGATTTAAGACCTGTAATGAGTGGTGTTTTCTTTCAATTTTCTACAGACAACTTAACCTTTGTTGCTACAGATGCGCATAAGTTAGTAAAATACACTCGCGAAGATGTTAGTGCTTCTCAAGTAGCAGAGTTTATCATGCCTAAAAAACCTTTAACATTATTAAAAGGTATTTTATCTGCAAGTGATGAAGAAGTAACTATAGAGTATAACGACTCTAATGCAAAGTTTACTTTCGAGAACACAGTGTTAATATGTCGTTTAATAGATGGTAAATATCCTAACTATGAAGCGGTTATTCCTAAAGAAAACCCTAATAAGTTAAGTATAGATCGTACTCAGTTTTTAAACTCGGTAAAACGTGTTAGTATTTTCTCTAACAAAACAACTCACCAAATTCGTTTAAAAATTGCCGGAGCAGAATTAAATATTTCTGCTGAAGATGTTGATTACAGTAATAAAGCTGAAGAACGTTTAACTTGCGATTATCAAGGAGATGATATGCAGATTGGTTTTAACTCTCGCTTTTTAACCGAAATGTTAAATAATTTAAATGCTAGCGATGTGCAACTAGAAATGAGTATGCCTAACAGAGCTGGTATTTTAACACCAATTGATGGTTTAGATGAAGGAGAAAATGTAACCATGTTAGTTATGCCAGTAATGCTTAATGCATAATTAAAAACGATATAAAACAACTTTTATAGTTTATATACAAAACGTACACTTTACAGTGTGCGTTTTTTTGTTTTATATATTTGCCACATGCAATTACCATTTAACATAAAATTCAATACAAACAATAAAAAAGATGCTTTGCGTTTAGCTTTACAGTCTGCAACAGCAGCTATACTTGCTTTTGTTATTATAAAAAGTATAGAAAGCAAAGAAGTTTTTTTATGCGTATTATCGGCAGTATTTATAGTAGAACCAAGTATAGGAAATACAATATCGCAAGCTAAATCTAGAGTTGTGGCGACTATTGTTGGCAGCATTATAGGCTTTACAATTTCTACCATAATACCATCAAATGTTGGTACCGCAATATCTTTAGGTGTTTCTATGCTAGTTATTAATTTTATTACTGGTTTTAAAAAGAGTTGGCGTTATGGTATTGTCGCTGCACTAGCAATTGCCTTAGCATCAGAAAGTGGTATCTTAAATGTTACTATAGATAGATTAATTGCCATAGCTATTGGAGTTTGTGTAGGCACACTTGTTACTTTTATTATCTGGCCAGATAAGTCTGAAGATAGAGCAAAACGCTATATGAAAGAAGCTTTAAAAGCAGCTAATAATAGGTTTAATTCTGCGATAGCTAATACTAAACAAAAAGATAATGAGGATGGTAGTAAACATGCAAGTTTATTCCATAAATATATAAACTTGGCCGAAGACATGACTGAAAATGTCAGGTTTTCAGATAGCGATAATTTAAAATCTCGAATTAAACATATAAGAACTCTCTACAATTCTATAATAATAATTCATCGTGTAGGACAAGAATCGCAAACCAATGTTATAGATGAAACTTCAAATATTGAAAAAGATACAGAAAAGATTAAAGCTCTAGTAAATACAATTTTAGAAAACCTCTCTAAAGGAAAAGAAATAGCCGACAGCACTAGCAAAGATTTTTTTGAAACAATAAAAGATTTAATTGAGAATGTAAAAATTTCTGAGGAAGATACTTCAGTGAATATATTACGACATACCTTTATTTTTGGTTTAACAGAAATGAAACAAAGTATGAAAACTTTAATTGAACTCTACTCTAATTAAAATAAAAGAGTAATTAACACCTAATATAAAGCAAAAACGTACACAGCGATAAGTGTACGTTTTCTCATTCTAAAAAAAGTAATATTTAGAATGATTTCTGCCCCTCAACAGAAATTTAATTATACTATTTTCGTAACTAAGCTTACTAAAAAATTAACGCCTTTATCTACGTTAGCTATAGCTACAGCCTTTTGGTTATTAGATGCCGTAGCATCATTAATTTCTTTTAAAACTTTTACTGCATTAGCATTGGTTATAGCACTTTGTGCAATAAAAGCATCAATTTCTGTAACTTTTAAACTTGTTAAGTTTGCCATTTGTGCATTAAATTCTTCATCTGTTTGCGAAGCAGCTTTATCGGCTAAATCATCCCAATTTATTTCGCTCATAATTATATCTTATTAATGTTAATTCTTTTGGTTATGTATTATTTAGCAACTTCCAATAGTTTATTCATATCTCCACCAACTTTAATGATTAAACTATCTATTGAGTTCTCAACTTTCTTTATATCTAATTTATCACCAGTTAAATTTTGTATAGAAGAAATGGCATCATTCTCTGCTGTTTTTACCTTAACCGCAGAGTTTATTAAGTTTTGCAAAGAAGTTGTCGCTTTTGTATAATTTAAATAATTATCATTTAAACTACTTATTATTCGTTCTTGTTGTGCACTTAATACATTTTGTAAAGAATCTTTTTTTCTATTAATAACAGGTATAATACTTTCCATTATTTTTGGAAGCGATTTCTTATAATCTAAAGTATCTGGTAACAGTTTCTCATAATTCTTTATCAATGTTGGTGTATATTGGTTAGTTATAAAAGAATTAATCACTTGCTTTCGTTCTTCAAACAATTGGTTCACCAAAGTAATGTTTAATTGGTGCATTTGGTCTGCTTCCTTTATAACCTCTTGTGTTAATGTTACTGTAGAGCTTGGTATACTAGCACAAGTAAAGCACATTAAACTTGTTATGCATGCAATAATTATAGTTTGTTTTTTCATTAGTTATATATGTTAATATCGACTTGATTCTGTTATTATGTTTTAAATAACTTTTTATATTCATCTAAATAATGCTGTCTATGTTCTAATCCATTAAAACCACCATTAATGCGCTTAGTTACCATATGTATATCATCTGCATCTGCATACTGATTAATTTTTCTTTGTTTCCAAAACCAACAAGCAGAAGCTAATGCCCATTGAGGTGTAGCAACTAAATCTGGATTGGCAATAAAGTCCTTATTTACGGCTTTAGAAAAGGATTCGTAATTAGATTTTCCTGTTAATTGTATTAGGCCTCTTCCCCTATACTTCCATCCTTCTTCACTAGACTCTGCACCATTTCCCATTCTATTAGCATATACTCTATTTGCTATTTTTTCTGGTTTTCTTGCATAGTTGATAGTACTATCTAAAGTAGGAAAATATTTTCTAAAAATATTATATAGTGCTTTACCAGAGTAATTTAAATTTTCTGTAACATACTTAAAGCCACCACTTTCATGCGTTATCTGCGCTAAAAAATGAGCTTGCCTTAGTGGTGTATTTATTTCATAATTGTCTACAATTGCTATAAATAAAGGCACATAAGGCTTAGCATAATTCCAATTTACATCTGGTATAACAGCATTAAATTCTGCTTCTGTAACCATAATTTTTAAGCATTTTTTGTTGGTACGAAAATGTTTTTTACTCTATCTATTACACCTTGTAATATACTAAAAATAGCTTCGGAAGAAAACCCACCTATAAGAGCTAAAACACTTTTATTAAATAAATTAATAGCTTCGGCATCTGTGGTATAAAAGGAAATAACTTCAGACATTAATAATCCAGCTATAATACCTAATACAATTTGTGCAGCATATTCCATTGTTTCTTCTGGAACTAAAGTTCCGTTTAAAACTGAAGCACTTACTCTTTTTAATATAGAAAATAGAACACCAAGTCCAGAAACGGATGCTAAATACCCTAAGTTAAGTAACAAATTAATACCATTATTTGCCATCATACCTTGATCTAAAGATTCATTACTTACTTCTTTAGTTTGACCAGTAAATATAAAAACTGCTAAAAAGAAAATTGCTAATAATATTAAGTTTCGTACTAAAGGAAGTTTACTAAAAAAGGTTTTATCCTGACCTTTTTCATGAAGTTTTTTAGTATACTCTATAGATTTTGGGGTAGCAGGCGCTATGTTTTTGCACAATAAATTATGAGCATTAATTAAATCGTCTACATTACTATTTTGTATTAATGCGTTTACTTCTGTATTTATTATAATCCCATTATACACAGCAAAAGATAACATGTTATTTATCTCTAAACTTAATTTATCTATAACTTGCTGAGAAATGCCCGATTTTGCTGTATCTATCGGTTTTATATTCTGGTCTGTTGTAGTCGCTTTGCTTGTGGTTGCACTAGGTTGTATTGTAGCTTTAGGAGTGGATGTTGTTGTTTTTGATGCTCCTTTTTTTGTTGTATTAGTTTTAGGTGTAGTCGCTTTTGTTTCTACTTTAGGTGTAGTTGTTTTTGGCGTAATAGGATTGGTATCGGCCATTTTGTTTAGTTTTAGTTAGTTATTTTATGGTGTGCTAAAAATAAGGATTACTTTAATTATAAACCCCCGTATAAATACGCTATTTATTAGAACATTTTAAATATACTAAAAAAGCCAAACAATAGATTCTGTTTATTTTATAACCGAAAATGTTTTTATGGCCTCATATCTAATAGATTTAAAATCGTTAATTACCATATCTGCTAGACTATAATCTTGGTTCTTAGAATTTATACTATCAAATCCAACGCAATAAACACCCGCAGCTTTAGCGGCTTTAATACCGTTTGTAGAGTCCTCAATAACAATACACTCCTCTCTTTTATGCCCCGATACTTTTGCTGCTTTTTCAAAAATTTCTGGATGTGGTTTAGACGCTTTTAAATCGGCACCACTTAGTTTAGCAATAAAATACTGATCTAAGTTAAAGCGCGTAAATACATTGTTTATAGTAAACATAGAGGCAGAAGATGCTAATACTAACGTAACACCATTATTATAATAATCTTTTATTAAATCTAAAACACCATCAATAAGTTGTAAACTAGGATCATTATGAAATAAATTTGTAAAAGCAGAACGCTTACTCTGTACTAATTCTTCAGGATCATTACTTAAATTAAAGTGGTCGCATAAACGTCTGCAAATGTTTATAGTAGATTGCCCTGTAAACGATTCGTATAACGCTGTAGAAACCTCAATATTAAACGCATCAAACATCATATAATACGCTTTATGGTGCAACGGTTCTGTATCTACAATAACCCCATCCATATCAAAAAGTACTGCTTTAAGCATAATTTTATTTTTAGTTAAGCGAATATAATTATAGTTCTTATATTTAATTGCTGTTATTACAATTTTATAATAGAAAATTAATCCTATATTAATTTACATGATTACATTTATCATTTTCGGCTTTTTAGTTGGTTTTGCTATTATTGCCCTATCAAAAATAAAAAGAAAACCGGTAGCCACTTTCCCTAAAGATTGGCACCCTATTTTATTAGAACATGTTTTATTTTACAGAAACCTATCGGCATCTAAACAGGTATTATTTCAAAAACGAATGATGGCTTTTTTAAGTGAAGTACATATAGATGGGGTTTCTATAAACATTGAAACTCTAGATAAAGTCTTAATTGCTGCCAGTGCAGTTATTCCTGTGTTTGGTTTTAAAGAATGGTATTATAATAATTTAAGTGGAATTATTTTATACCCAGATACTTTTAACGAAGACTTAGAATTCTCTAATAAAGGAAAAAAAAGACGTATCCTAGGCATGGTGGGAACAGGACGTTTTGAAAAACAAATGATTCTTTCTCGTAAAGCACTACGCCAAGCTTTTTTAAATGACACAGATAAACATAATACACCTGTACATGAATTTGTTCATTTAGTAGATAAAATGGATGGTAAAACTGACGGTATTCCTGAACACATTTTAGGTAAAGATTATATAAAGCCATGGCAAGAATTAATGCATAGCGAAATGAAAGCAATAAATAACGATCAATCGGATATTAGAAAATATGCATTAACTAACGAAGCTGAGTTTTTTGCAGTTACTTCAGAGTATTTTTTTGAAAGACCAAAACTTTTTAAAAAGAAACATCCAAAACTTTATAATATTCTTAAACAGTGTTTTCAACAAAATCCTGCAAAAAGGTAATCATGATTTTAACCATTAATGTCATGTAACCTTTTTATAAATTTTAAACATTATAGGAAAAACCAACACAAAACACCCTATTATTTACCCAAAAGGAGCGCTTTATTTACGTTTTAACTTTTTAGTTATCATAATTATACTCTAGGTTATAACCGTATACTCTAAAAATTATTTTAGTTTTGTAATTATAAAAACTAATGATTTTTTTATTCATATGAAAATTGAACAAATATACACAGGTTGCCTAGCTCAAGGGGCATATTATATAGAAAGTAATGGAGAAGTAGCAATTATAGACCCTCTAAGAGAAGTTAAAGGCTATATTGCTCGCGCAGAAGACAATAATGCGACTATAAAATACATTTTTGAAACTCATTTTCATGCCGATTTTGTTAGCGGGCATTTAACTTTATCTAAAGAAACTGGAGCACCTATAATATATGGGCCTACAGCAACCCCTTCTTTTGAGGCTATTATAGCTAAAGATGGACAAGAGTTTAAATTAGGAAAAGTTACCATTAAGGCATTGCACACTCCTGGCCATACTATGGAAAGTACAACCTATTTATTAATAGATGAAAATGGAAAAGAACATGCCATTTTTAGTGGAGACACCTTATTTTTAGGCGACGTAGGCAGGCCAGATTTAGCGCAAAAAGCGGCTAATATGACAATGGAAGAACTTGCAGGCTTATCGTACGATAGTTTAAGAAACAAAATCATGCCATTAGCGGATGATGTTATAGTATATCCTGGACATGGAGCAGGTTCTGCATGTGGAAAAAACATGATGAAAGAAACGGTAGACACCTTGGGCAATCAAAAACAAATGAATTATGCTTTAAGAGCCGATATGACTAAAGAAGAGTTTATAAAAGAACTTACCGATGGTTTATTACCTCCTCCATTATATTTCCCGTTAAATGTAAAGTTAAATAAAGAAGGTTACTCGCACATAGACGATGTTATAAAACAAGGCGATAAAGCTTTATCGCCAGAAGCTTTTGAAGCAGCTGCAAACGAAACCGATGCATTAGTTTTAGATGTTCGTCATCAATCAGAATTTATAAAAGGCCATATTCCTCGTTCTATTTTTATAGGTTTAAAAGGTGGATTTGCACCATGGGTTGGAGCATTAATTGCAGATATAAATCAGCCATTACTTTTGGTTGTAGATGAAGGTAGTGAAGAAGAAGCTATCACCCGTCTGTCTCGTGTTGGGTTTGATAATACTTTAGGATATTTAAAAGGTGGTATTGAAGCTTGGAAAAACGCTGGAAAAGAAATAGATACTCTAGAATCTATTTCTGCCGAGACATTCAAAGAAAGACTTGAAGCTAATACTATTCCTGTTTTTGATGTAAGAAAAGAAGGCGAATTTATTGCGGGTCATATTGAAAAAGCAAACTTTACACCTTTAGATAATATAAACAATCACTTATCTGAATTTCCGGAAAATGAGCCTTTTTACGTACATTGTGCCGGAGGCTATCGCTCAGTTATAGCAGCTTCTATTTTAAAAAGTAGAGGCATACACAATATTATAGATGTTGCTGGAGGTATGGGAGCTATTAAAAAAGTAGGCATTCCTATTTCTGATTTTGTTTGTCCTTCAACTTTAAAATAATCCTAATTATACATAAATGGAATTTATTTACAACACATGGCCTTGGTACGTCGCTGGCCCATTAATTGCTTTTATAATGTTTTTACTCCTTAAACTGGGGAAAAAATTTGGTATGTCTTCTAATTTAAGAACACTATGTGCTATTGGAGGTGCAGGGCGCTTTTCAGACTTTTTTAAATTTAATTGGCAAGCTAGTAAATGGAATTTATGGATTGTTGCTGGGGTAATCGTTGGTGGCTTTATAGCTTTTAACTTTTTAACACCTACTCCACCACAAATACACGGTGATGTTGTAGCGCAACTACAGGAATTAGGAATAAATAGTACAAACAGTTCTTTTTTACCAACAGAGCTTTTTAGTTTAGACAATATGCTTACACTTAAAGGATTTTCTATATTATTAATTGGAGGCTTTCTAGTTGGGTTTGGAGCACGTTATGCTGGTGGTTGTACTTCTGGACATGCCATTTCTGGGTTAAGTAATTTACAACTTCCTTCTCTAATTGCTGTTATTGGTTTTTTTATAGGAGGTTTAGTTATGGTACATTTAATATTCCCTTTAATTTTTTAAGATGAAACAAGTATTATATTTTTTTAGTATAGGATTATTTTTAGGCATTTTATTTATTAAATCGGAAGTAGCATCTTGGTTTCGTATATACGAAATGTTCCAGTTTAAAAGCTTTCACATGTATGGTATTATCGGCTCTGCAATTGTACTAGGCATTTTAGTGGTAAAATATTTTAAAGCATCACAAACAAAAGACATTAATGGAAAGGCTATTGTTATCGCTCCAAAAGAAAAAGGATTTGTACGTTATATTTCTGGAGGTATTCTTTTTGGACTAGGCTGGGCTCTAGCCGGAGCATGCCCTGGACCTATGTATGTATTATTAGGTTCTGGTTTTGTTAGTATTCTGGTTTTAATATTTGGAGCACTTTTAGGTACTTTTGTTTATGGCTTACTAAAAAAGAAGTTACCTCATTAAACAGTGATCCAATATCTTTTTTTAATTGCGCATACTTAAAAAGTATTAATATGACAATTGACCACATAGACCATATTGTTTTAACTGTAAAAAATATTGAAGAGACAATTAAATTCTATACTGAAATTTTAGGCATGAAAGCTGTAACTTTTGGTACAGATAGAAAAGCCCTAACTTTTGGAAACCAGAAAATAAACCTTCATGAAAAAGGTAAAGAATTTATGCCAAAAGCTAATTTTCCAACCTGTGGGTCTAGTGACTTATGTTTTATTGTTTTAACAAAAATTGAACTCGTAAAAGTAGAGATTGAAAATAAAGGAGTTAAAATTGTAGAAGGTGTAGTAGAAAGAACAGGAGCTCTTGGAAGAATAAAATCAATATATCTAAGAGACCCAGACATGAACTTAATAGAATTAAGCAATTATATATAAATCACCACTAGTCTATTTAATGGTTAGTGCAGCTATATTAGTCTATCTTTTATAGATATCCATTTAGTTTTTATTTATTAAATTAGTTACATATAACTAACTATATATAAACGCTACTTAACACATCGATTATAAAGTCTATACAAGCATATACCTTTTAATTAACTATATCTTAAGTAAGTAGCTAACAAAACTTAAATAAAAGATATATTATGGAATCTACAGATTATATAATAATTAATGGATATAAACATGTTTCTTATAATACAGAGGTATTTTCAGAAAATATATTAATAGAAAAAAGTAAAGCTTTTCATGACTGGTTAGATAAAAGAAGATCTGTAAGAGATTTTTCAGATACGCCAGTACCAAAACAAGTTATAGAAAATTTAATAAAAAGTGCTTCTACTGCTCCATCTGGAGCTCACAAACAACCTTGGACATTCTGTGCTATCTCTAATCCTTTATTAAAAACACAAATTAGAAAAGAAGCAGAAATTGAAGAAAAAGAAAGTTACGAGAACAGAATGAGTGAACGCTGGAAAAGAGATCTAGCACCTCTAGCAACAGATATGCACAAACCTTTTTTAGAGATTGCACCATGGTTAATTATAGCTTTTAAAAAAGTGTATGAATTTGGAGCAAACGGAGAAAAGCATAATAATTATTACGTAAATGAATCTATAGGAATTGCTTGTGGTATGTTAATTTCTGCAATTCATGATGCTGGTTTAGTAACATTAACACATACCCCTAGCCCAATGAATTTTTTAACAAAAATTTTAAATAGACCTTCAAACGAAAGGGCTTTTTTATTGCTTCCTGTTGGATATCCAAAACTTCCCACTTTTGTCCCCGATTTAAAAAGAAAAGCATTGGAGGAAGTCACCGTTTTTTACGAATAATAGGCCTTAACACATCCTTTTTATTTTTTTTCAATAGATGTTGTAACGTTTTAAAAGATTGTGCGTCATATAAGTATCAATCAAAAAAATCACAACGCAATGAAAGAAGACAAACAATTATTAGTAATTACCCATTTAAGTCAATTAGTAACTTTATTAACAGGATTTGGTAGTTTAATCTTACCATTAATACTGTGGGTTACTCAAAAAGAACGTGTTTACCAAATGGATAGCCATGGCAAAAGCATTATTAATTTTCAATTAAGTTTAATTATTTATGCCATAGTATGTGTGCCACTAATTTTATTATTTGGATTAGGTGCTTTAGGACTAATCATTTTAGGTATAGTAGCAGTTATATTTCCTATTATTAATGCCATTAAAGCTAGTAATGGAGAAACCCCATCATATCCTTTATCTCTTAATCTTATTAGTTAGTTAGTTTAAAATTTTCGAGATAAAAAAAGCGCTCACTATAAAGTGAGCGCTTTTGGTATTCTGTAGTTTTGTATTATTTTTTTATATACTTCCCTTTCTTACTACCAGCATAAATTTCATATTTTAAAAAACGAGATTCTAATTTTGCATTCTTTAAATGTATTTTTCGAAAAGGCCTTAAACCAACATGTTTAATAGATTCTATATTAGAGGTAATAAACCATGCTTCTGTATTTGGGTAATTTTGCTTCAAGGTATCCCCTATTTGCTTATAAAAGGTTTCCATTTCAATGTCTAAACGTTCTCCATAGGGTGGGTTAAACACCATGTGAAGTTTTCTATCGCCTCCTTTTTGAGTTTTAAAGAAATCCTCATGTTTAATAGTAATAAACTCCTCTAAATGTGCATTTTTAATATTGTCCTTTGCTTTTGTGACAGCACTTGGCGATTTATCGAAACCAAAAATTTTATAATGAAAATCTCTTGTTTTGTTTAATAAAGATTCTTCAATTTTTTCAAATAAATCTACATCCCAATCTTGCCAACGCTCAAAAGCAAATTCTTTACGCATTAAGTTTGGAGGAATATTACAAGCTATCATAGCTGCTTCGGCTAGCATGGTACCACTACCACACATAGGATCCATAAAATCCGATTGCCCATCCCAACCCGATAGCATTATTAACCCTGCAGCCAAAACTTCATTAATTGGCGCAATATTAGTAGCCATTTTATAACCTCTTTTATGTAACGAGTCTCCAGATGCGTCTAAAGAAATATTACACGTTTCTCTATCTATATGTACATTTATCTTTAAATCTGGAAACTTTAAATCTACATTTGGGCGTTCTCCTGTTGTATCTCTAAACTTGTCAACAATAGCATCTTTTGTTTTTTGAGAAATATACAACGAGTGCGTAAAAACTTTAGAGTTTAAAGTAGAATCTACCGCAATACTACCAGAAGGCTTCATGTATTTACTCCAATCCATTTTATAAACTTGATTGTATAAGTCTTTTTCATTTCTAACGCGAAATGTATGTATTGGTTTTAATATTTTTGTAGCAGTACGTAATGCTAAATTAGCTTTGTACATAAACCCTTTGTCTCCAACAAAACTAACATTACGTACACCAATTTTTACTTCACGTGCGCCTAGCTGTGTTAACTCTTTAGATAATAACTCTTCAAAGCCAAATAAGGTTTTGGCTACCATTCTGAAATTTTCTTCCATTATTTTCGTCTAATAGATTGCAAAAATAGAGTATTTTTGCACGAAACTGACTATTAAGTAAAACCAGATTCTCATTTTCATGAGAAAAATTATGACAGAAAACGAAACAACATGGTATGCCTCTTGGTTTGATACCCCGTTTTACCACATATTATATAAAGATAGAGATTATACAGAAGCTGAAGCCTTTATGTTTAATCTTACCGAATATTTAAACATTCCTGAGCATGGTAAAATTTTAGATTTAGCCTGCGGAAAAGGTAGACATTCCATTCATTTAAATAAACTAGGTTTTAACGTAACTGGTGTGGATTTATCTGAAAATAGTATTGCTCATGCTAAACAATTTGAGAATGAAACTTTAACTTTTAAGGTTCATAACATGACCAAGTCGTTTAATGAGGAGTTTGATGCTGTTTTTAACCTTTTTACAAGTTTTGGTTATTTTGATAATCCTGAGGATAATTTAAACACTATAAAAGCTATAAAAACTAATTTAAACGAAACTGGTTTTGGCGTTATTGATTTTATGAATAGTGATTATGTTATAGATAATTTAGTACCTGAAAATATAAAAACTGTTGATGGTATAGATTTCCACCAAAAACGCTCTGTTATTGATGGGTTTATAGTAAAAGATATTTCGTTTACTTATAAGGATAAAGCCTATCAATTTCAAGAACGCGTTAAAGCGTTAACTTTAGCAGATTTTGAAGCGTATTTTGAACAAGCGGGCATACATTTAATAGATATTTTCGGTGATTATAAATTACGTAAATTTGATAAAAAATCATCCGAACGTTTAATCCTTATTTTTAAATAGCGAATGCTTACAATTATACTTCCTATTATTTCTGTAGTATTGGGTTTTTTAATTGTTTGGCTTTTAAAACCTAAACAAAACAAAAACCTTAAATTATTACTAGCATTTAGTGGTGCTTTTTTATTATCTATTACCGTATTTCACTTTTTACCAGAAGTGTATCATCATGATAGTAAACATGTAGGTTTATTTATAATGATTGGTATTTTGCTACAAATTATTTTAGAGTTTTTCTCTAAAGGCGCAGAACATGGCCATGTACATTTAGATAAAAACGCAACAAATTTTCCTTGGTTATTATTTATTAGTTTAAGTATACATAGTGTTTTAGAGGGTATCCCCATAGAAACGCACCACAACTTAATGTATGGTGTTATTATACATAAACTACCTGTAGCTATTATTTTAGCTACATTTTTGTTAGCCTCAAAATTAAGCAGAGTTAGTGCTTTATTATTTTTATTATTATTTGCACTAATGACTCCTTTTGGTATGTTTTTATCGGCCAATTTTAAGTTTATACAAACCTATTTTATGGAAATTTCTGCTATAGTAATTGGAATTTTTCTTCACATTTCTACAACTATTTTATTTGAAAGTAACGAAGGCCATAAATTTAATATTACAAAACTATTAACTATTGTTTCTGCTGTAGTTATTGCTTACTATATTTAATTAAAACTTATGTTCTCAAAGGAAGAATCAAGACAAATACGACAACTTTTTTGGACAAGCTTTGGAAAGTCTTTCCCAAGAAAATGGATTTTATATAATACAAAAATTAAAGGTTTTAGCTTTAAATTTCATTTTGATAATAAAACTGCTGCTGTATTTTTAGATTTGGAAGATGATTTAGAAAATAGAATTAAATACTGGGAGAAGCTACAATCGCTTAAAACGATATTAAAAGACGAGTATTTACCCGATGCCATTTTTGAAGAGGAATATTATTTAGAGAATGGTAAAGAAATCTCCAGAATACATCTGTATTTAGATCAAAAAGTTTCTATTCATAATAAAAACTCTTGGCAAATGGTTATGGAGTTTTTTAATGAGAAAATGAGTGCTTTCGAAGCCTTCTTTGAAACGTATAAAGATATTATTAAAGACTAAATTATCTTGCCTTTAATAATATCTTTATGTCTTGCTAATAGTTACTATTCTATTTGTGTCATTTCATTAAGTACAAAATCTTCAACTGCTCCTTCCGTTGCTATAACATATTCGGCTAAATGCACATTATTCATATGTTTTTGCCAAAGCGCTTTATTTTTCCAATTTTCATAAAATAAAAATAAATTTTCATTTTCATTATCTTGGTGTAAATCGTAGTTTATACAGCCTTCTTCTGCTTTAGTTAAGTCTATTAACTTTAATAGTTCTCTTTTTACTAACTCTCGTTTATCTGCTTTAGCTAAAATTTTCGCTACAATTGTTAGTTTACTCATATGCTTAAACTTTTAAATCGTTTCTATTATTTTATCGATATCTATTCTAGATTTTGCTTTTTTATGAGGTTGATTACTATCCTCTTCGTCTCTATACCCTATAGCTACAGCAACTATTGTAGTATAGTTTTTATTTTTTAGTATTTTATTGTAGTTCTCTGGCTCTATGCCTTCCATTGGTGTAGAATCTATTCCCATTTCTGCGCAAGCACTTAAAAAAATACCTAAGGCTAAATACACTTGTCTATCAAACCATGCTTTTATTTGTGCTTCGGGCATTGGTTTTATAAATTCTTTATAATAGTCTACTGCTCCTTTTGGTAATTCGCGTTCTATTTGCTCTTCAAATAAAGCTAAGTCATTAATTCTGTTAAATACAACAACTGTATCACAGTCTTGCACTTTACCTTTATTTAACCACGATACTTCAGACAGTTTGTATCTAATATCTTTATCTGATACAAATGTAAATTTCCATGGTTGACTATTTATAGATGACGGACTTAACCTTAAAATTTCTTTTAAAGCTTTTTTATCTGCTTCTGTTATTTTCTTTATACTATTATACTTTTTTGTAGTATAACGCTTATTCATTAATTCTATAAAACTCATTTTAAATATTTTTAATTACTATACTTTTTATAGTTGCAAAACTAAGTATAGTATTTTATCTTTGCAATAACGGTCTAAAAGGATAGTATAATTTTAACTTTAATTTATGCATACTTATAACGGAAAAGAATATCCATGCTGCGCAAGTTTAACAATGGGTATTATTGGAGGAAAATGGAAAACTGTAATTTTATATCATTTATTAAATGACACTTTACGTTACAATGAATTAAGAAAAAAAATACCAACGGTTACAGAACGCACGCTAAGTTTACAATTAAAAGCTTTAGAGGAGGATAATATTATACAACGTACAGTGTATACTACTAAACCTCCTTTAAAAGTAGAATATTCGTTAACCGACTTTGGTAAAACACTTATTCCATTAATTAAATCGATAGCTAATTGGGGCGATTTTGTAATTGAAAATTATGCTTCTAAAAAAGGATAGTCTGTATAACCTTTTGCCGTACCGCCTCCAAATAGTGTATGGTTATCTGTAATTTTATTTAATGGTGCATTAAGTTTAACACGCTTAGGATAATCTGGGTTAGTTAAAAAATGCCTACCAAAACCAACTAAATCTACCAAGTTATCGTCCAGCAATTCATTAGCTTCTTTTGGTGTTTTATTTCCTGTTGCAATTATTGTTTTACTAAATGTATCTCGTAGTTGATGTCTAAAACTAAGAGGTATTTGGGGAGCATCATCCCAGTCTGCCTCACATAAATGAATGTAGGTAATTCCTATATCTTCCATTTTTTTTGTGGCTAACTCAATAGTCTCTAAAATTTCGGGATCATTCATATCTTTAAAACTTATAAATGGAGATAAACGAACACCTGTTTTTTCTGAGCCTATTTCATTTACTACTGCTTTAGTTATTTCTGTTAATAGTCTAACTCTATTTTCTTTACTTCCACCATAGTCATCTACTCTAAAATTAGAGTTACTTCTTAAAAACTGGTCTATTAAATAGCCATTTGCTCCATGAATTTCTACACCATCAAACCCAGCTTCTATAGCATTTTTAGCGCCAATTCTAAATTCTTCAATAACTTGTGCAATATCTTCATTTTGCATCGCTTTGGGTGTCTCAACTGGTACAAAAGTGGCATCTCCATTGGGTGCTCCATCAAAAATATAAACTTTAGTTTCTTTCGCTATTTTTGCAGAGGGTCCTATTGGTTGTAATCCATTTACTTTAGAACTAGATACTCTACCTACATGCCATAATTGCAAAAATATTTTGCTTCCTTTTTTATGTACTTCATTTGTTATTAGTTTCCATCCTTCAATTTGCTCTTTAGTGTAAATTCCGGGTGTTTTAGAGTAGCCTTTTCCTTGAAGTGATATTTGTGTTGCTTCTGTAATAATAAGTCCTGCCGATGCTCTTTGCCCGTAATATTCTGCCATTAATGCATTAGGGATATCTCCTGGTTGTGATGCTCTTGATCGTGTCATTGGCGCCATTAAAAAACGATTTTTTAATGAAATCCCTTCCATGTTATATGGTGTAAATAATGTATTTTTCATTTTTATTGTCTTTTATTTAATAATAAGTTTAATTTTTCTCGACTAAATATGGTTGTAAATCCTGCAAATATTCCTACGAGTAGAGGAACTAATAATTCGGGTATTATGGTTGTAAACGTTACTCCTGATGCAAAAAATAGAACTGTTCCCAAAAATGTTGCTGGTACAAATTCTCCCCAATCTTCTATAATTTCAAGGAATATTAAAATTGTTGCTACCCAAAAAACAACAAAGGCTGTTACGTATAATTCGGTTTGTGCTGGTGCCATTGTGTTTAAGTAAGCAATGGCATAAGTGCCAATAAGAGCAATAAAGATACCCACAAAAAAGGCCAGTAACATTTTAAAGGATTTTTTCATATTGCATGCGTGCAAAAAGTAATTTGCCCAACCAAAAAATACAACCCATGCTTTTACAGCTAATACACCTGAAACCAATATTACAAAGGCAGATATTAGCCCGACTAAAAGTGCGTGTAAGATTGCGTTTTTATACTTCATTGTCTATTTTTTAAATTCTACTGTTGTAAATATTAATGTTGTATTTCCAATATTTTCTAAATTATGAGTAAAAAAATTGGTAGTGTTTAAATTATTAAAATACTTAATATCATCTTTTTCATATTCTGTTTCTATTATTGCTCCATCTGCATAATAGGATCTTGATTTACCTTCATTTTTTACTGTATAGAAATAAGGTTTATTGTGTTTATGAAAGGGTAACGATTGTCCTGCTGGCAAATGTATACTCCAAACTTTTATAAAATCGTTTTCTAATAATAAGTGTTCTCCAACGGTTTCATTTTTTAAGTTTTCATTTAAGGATTTTTTCAAATCTGTTGTCCACAAGGCACTCCAATTGCCGCTTTTATTTATTATTTTCATTTTCATTGTTAGAGTAGATTATAGTGTCAATTGAATAGTAATTTTTATTGATATGGTTTATTAATATATAAAAGAATAGAGCATAAATCATTTGCATTCCTGCCCAATCCCATTTTTCAATTAATGTAGAGCCTAAAAGCAACATAATAATTACTAATGCTCCTGTAACACTTGCTCTGTATGTAAATAATCCTATAATTAATAACAACCCAACTCCAAACTCTAAAAAGGGTAATATACTTCCCCATATTGCTACTAATGGAGTTGGGATTATGCTGTTTTTAAAGCTAGTTACCATCCACTCTTTAAATACTTCTAGTTTAGAGAAACGTGCCAAGCCATGCCCTAGAAAGTTTACTCCTATTGTTATACGCAATAATAGAAATGCTATTTGTTCTTGTCTCTTATTCATTTTTTAGTTTTTTAAAATCTAAAAAAACACTTTCTGGGTTTTTAAATCCAGTAAGTTCCCAATCTTTCTCTAATTGAAATGGAGGATTATTTTGGGCATTACCAATGATTACTATTGTAATTATTACTAATTTGATAATGGTTTTTATTTTACTACTCTTTTAATAAGGTTTAAATAATTTATTTAATTACTTTAATTAAAAACTCTAACAATTAATATACTAAAGCTCTTATTTGTTATAGTTTATTTCTGAATTATCTATAGGTGTATTAGGGTCATCTTTTATCATTTTCGCAATTTCGTCTTTACGCATAAATACGACTCCTTCATGTTGTTTGGCATATTGTATAAATTGGTCTACTACATTTACAATGGCTGGGCCACCTCCTATTCTATCATGCAGGCTTATACTCATCATTCTTCTTTTAGTAGCTCCTTCTTGATATAATTGGTTAAACTCTGTTTTTAGTTGAGCCAAAAATTGGTCTGGACTCCAATTTTTACCAGCTATATTTACGATATCGTTATTTCGTAAAGTGTATGGCATAACAACAAAGTTTTTTCCTCTTACTTTGGTTATAAATGGTTCGTCTCTACTTAAATCATCTATATGATAAAGAAAATTAAGTTCTTGTAATACTTTTAGTGTATTTGGGCTTCTTCGTAACCAGTTACTATTGTAACCAACACCCCTATGCCCTGTAATTGCTTCTACTGTATCTATTCCTTTTTTAACAAATGCTAATTCATCTGCGTAAGATAAATTCCATTGATCGTTCCATGCTATTCCGTGTGCTGCTATTTCATGGCCTTCATTACTTATTGCTTTAGCAACTTCTGGGTATTTTATTGCTGCTTCCCCTACAATATGAGAAGTTACTTTTATATTGTGTTTGCTCCATAGGTTTAACATTCTGTAAACCCCTTCTTTTGCTCCATAACGAAACCAACTTTCTGCTGGTAAATCTGGATTTCCTTTTGGTAATGGATTTCCTGAAAATGGGCTTTCTGCCCCTTCTGGTTGTCCTCCAGTTTCAAACTGCATAGAAAATGAAATGACCAGTTGAGCTCCATTTGGCCAATACTTTCCTGAAGGTGCTTCTTGTTGTTTATGTTTTACTTGAATGGCTCCTTTACTTTTTTCTTTACATGAGTACAGACCAAATAAACATACTATAATGAGGACTGCTGTTATTGTTGCTTTCATAATTTCTTATTCTAATTTATTAAGACAAAGGTAGAAGAGAATACAAGCATTAATGTTGTATAAATACATTGTATATTTGTATAAATATATCATTTAGAGTGTCAAAACGATTTTATATTACTAAAAACTTAGATGTACTTCAATTTGAAGCGGTTAACAACTGGGGATACCCTAGACATAAGCATCATTTTTTTGAACTGACTTTTATTATAAAAGGAAGAGGTTGGCATAAACTAAACGAGAGTACTATTGAATATAAGGAAGGGGATATTTTTTTTTTAACACCAAAAGACGAACACGAATTTGTAGTTGTTGAGGCTACTATTTTTGGGATTATAAAATTTACTGAACAACTATTTTTAGAAAAAGCAAATGTAGCTTCAAGTAAGCATTGGAGGAAAAACCTAGAAACTGTTATTTTCTATTCTAATATTATACCTGAAAGCATCGTTGCTTATGATTCTGATAGAAAACAATTATTTAATTTATACGAATTAATTAAACACGAAATTGAAACTTCTTTAGTTTACAATAGAGCCGTGCTAGTAGAATTATTTGGAGCTTTACTTATTATTATTTCAAGGAATTTAAAATCTAGTACTAAAACGTTACACAATCCTCAGGTTTCTGATAAAGAAAAAATTGATACTATTTTAACTTATGTTAGGCAGCATGTTCTTGATAAAGAAAGAATTAAAATACAGTCTATTGCTAAAGCCTTTTACATGTCTCCAAATTATGTTAGTATCTTTATAAAAAAACACATTGGTATATCTATACAACAATATGTTATTCAAACCAAAGTAAAAATGGCAGAGCGTTTATTAAAGCAAACCAATTTAACTATTTCTGAAATTTCAGAAAAAACAGGTTTTGTAGATTCTAGTCATTTTAATAAAACATTTAAAAAATATGTAGGTAAAAACCCCAGTGAATGCCGTTAATGAATTAATTTGCTATTATTCTATTTCTGGTAATAAATAATTACATTTTTAGTTTCTGTATCTCCTATTTTAAAATCTAATCTTCTAACATAGAGACTCCATTTAAATCTGTAGTTAATACATCACTCATATAATCAAAATAGGGTCTAATAGCTTTAAAAGCATCATCTACCTTATCTAAAAAATCTGAAGCTAAAACGTCTTTATCTGTAAATTTCCTAGTAAAAATAAATTGTTTCTTTTTTATTAAGTCTATAGCTGGATGCTCTTTACTAAATCCTTTAGGTGCCGTTTTTACTTCTTCTCCAACAAACTCTCCCCAAATACTTTTAAACGTTTTATTGTTTATAATATCTCGTATCTCTTGGTCGTCCATTTCAAACTCTTTACGAATGCGTAATAAATCTTCTTTAGCAGGTTCCCAAAATCCAGTAGCAATAAAACTCTCATTATTGGGCTGTAAGTGTAAATAATAACCGCCTCTAAGTCTTGGTTTTGTTCTATGGAAAGCCCCTCCAAAATGAGTTTTATATGGTAGTTTGTTTTTAGAAAACCGAACGTCTCTATAAATTCTAAAAAGCTTTAATTTATCTATTTCGTCATGTACATTTAAACGTTCTAAAATAGAGTTATAGAATACTTTTATATTGCTTTCAAGTGCTTTAAATTCTGGTTTATTTTCATTAAGCCAGTCTCTATTATTATTTTTTTCTAATTTTTTAAAAAAAGGAAACACGTTTTTATCTACAGTAGTACTCATTATAAACTAAGTTTTAGATTTTAAATTTACAAAAGCTTTTAGCCTTATTCAAATGCAATGTTATTTAATATTAATCCCGATGCCGGAGCTATATAATAGATCTGTCCAGAATAGTCTTCTTTTAAACTTGCTTTTATATCTTCTAGTGTACGTTTACCCTGCCCTAACTCTATTAGAGTTCCCATCATTAAACGTATTTGATTACGCATAAAGCCTTTGCCTTTTACTTTTAGTAAATAGCTGTGTTCGGGAAAAAAATTTGCTGTATACTTTGTGTTTTTAACTAATTCGCAACTTAAAATGGTTCTGTTATATATACCGTTATCTGTTGGTTTATAGCAATAGTTTTTAAAGTAATGTTCGCCTTCAAACAACTTTGCGCCTTCAGCCATAAGCTCTACATCTAAATCGTCTAAAATTGTTGTCATAATTGGCGCACAAAAGGGATGAAATTTACCGCCAAAAGCAAACATATAAATGTATTCTTTAACTTTAGAGTGTTTTATAATATTAAACTTTGCATCAACTTCTCGTATACTTAAGGCACGAATGTCTTGCGGTAAATTATAATTAAACAACTCTAAAAAGGCATCAAAATCTTCAATAGGTGCTTTTAAAAATAACTCGAAAGCGGCATTTTCTGCAGAAACCATTGCATCTGTTCTACCAGAAACTAAGGTTTTAAAGTATTGTTTTTCAAGAATATAATTTAAGGTTCTATCTACCATTAAATGCAGAGTCTTTAAATTAGGTTGCTTTTGCCAACCATGAAAACGATAGCCTAGATATTGGATATTTATAACGTAGAAATACTTATTCAAAATAGTTTATTTAATAGCTTCGAAAGTAATCGATAATATGAGATTTAACAAAATTTTTATACATTGTAGAGCAATCTAACCTATAAAACTAAATTTTTATGACTAATTCTACAACTCAAAAACCTCCAGTAATGTTCTGGATTATAGCAGCTATTGCTGTTATCTGGAATGCAATGGGTGTTAATCAATACTTACAACAGGCCTATCAAACCGATGCTTTTAAAGCAATGTATCCAGATGAGAATGTTTTAGAAATGGCATTAAATACGCCAGGTTGGGTAATGGGTGCTTTTGCCATTGCTGTTTTCTTTGGCTTTTTAGCGAGTGTTTTATTATTACTAAGAAAGCGTTGGGCAACTCCATTATATTTAATCTCTTTAATAGCCATTGTAGTACAGATGATTTATAATGTCTTTATTAGTAAAGCTATGGAGGTTTATGGTCCTGGTTTTATAATTATGCCAATAATGGTATTAGTTATTGGTGTATTCTTATATTTTTACTCGAAAAATGCGACAGCCAAAGGCTGGATCTCATAATAAATTAACCAACTATTCTCTAAAAGACATTATTAACCTCGGTTTAATGTCTTTTTTATTTTATTAAATAATTTTAGATTTATCATCTACTATTAAATCTATGCTTTTAAAAAAAAGATACCCTTTTGATACTAATTTAAAACATCATTTTATAATTGCACTAGGTTTAGCAATATGGATTTTTGTTTTTTTATATTTTACAGAACCGTTAGATGTTAATGAACTTACAGCTCGTGAAAAATTAATATACTTACCGTTGTATGGAGGAATTGGTGCTATTATATACTTGTTTTTTATTCCATTACAATACTATCTTTATAAAAAAAACAAACAACTTTGGACTATAACACAGGAACTAATCTTTATTGTTTCGCTTTGTCTAATATGTATTGTTTTTTTAAGACTATTCTATCTTTATATTATTGTTGCAGGTGAGCCCAATCCCTATTCATTTTCTTATCATTTAAATTATATTATGTTGCCAGCTATGGCAACTATTTTACCCATTATAATTTTTGGCCGTTATGCCTTCGGAAAATATAAAGACAAAAAATTAGAAGAGCAAAGGATAGAAATTAAAGGTGAAGGAAATTATGAAAGTATACGTTTACTTTTAAACGAATTGGTTTGTATACAATCATCAGACAATTATGTAGAAGTCTTTTACTTATCTGGTACTATTTTGAAAAAAAGTTTAATTAGAACCAAATTATCAGTTATTGCAGAAACATTTCCTGAACTATTAAGAACACATCGCTCTTATATTATAAACCCTTTTCATTTTAAGCAGTGGAAAACAGAAAAAGGGAAACCATTTCTTTTACTTTCTCATGCGGTAGAAGTTCCTGTTTCTAAAACTTATGCTTCTCATGTAAAAACAGCTATTAATTTCACCACAGTATAGCTTTATTTCGCCCCAAACGTACTATATAACTGAGTTTATAGTGTTTTCATAATTAGTTTTGCTTCAAGACGTTTAACTAACATTTTCTATATTATGAAAACTACAATCACCTTTTTAATCGTGTTTTTTATTGCAATTACAAACACATTTTCACAAGACAATACTCAAAAAGAAATTTTAATTGTGGGCACTATGCATACAGTTCCAAAAATTGTAAAACACAGTTATAAACCGATGCTTAAATATGCTAAAAAGTATAATCCACAAGCTATTTATGTAGAAAGTCCAATGCCAAACGATACGCTTAGTTGGGAATATCTAAAAAACGGATGGTCAAAAAACTATCAAGCATTTTATAAGTTATCCGATTCGCTTAAAAACACATTCACTTTTAATGAAACTAAGTTTAATACTATCTTAAAAAAAACTTTTAAAGCATTAACTATTTCAGATTTAAAGTATTTAATTACCAGTTTTGCATACTTAAGAAACGAACCCAATTATCATTTCTATACTTATATTAAAAAACATGGTATAAAAGGGTCTAAGAAACCTACAAGACATGAAGACGGAGATTTATCTATACCATTAGCAATAGCTTTAAACATTAAAACATTAACACCAATGGACGACCAAAGAACAAATGGAGAATATCATGATGCATGGCGTAAATGTAATACAGAAGGCAAAACAAATGGAAACAATGCTATAAATAATAAACTATATAAAAAGGATTATAATAGTGCTATTCTACCTGCTATTTTTAGAAAACTTGGAAAACATGTAAACAAACGAAAGTCATTAAACCGGTTACACAAAATGAGTTCGTTTACATACGCTAGCCAAAAGACTAAAGGTTGTACTTTAGGCGAGCGTTATTGGAATGAACGTAACGAAAGAATGGCAAAAAACATAGCTACTCAAGTTATAGCCAATAAACATAAAAAAAACATTGTAATTGTAGGAGCTGCGCATGTTGTTGGCTTAGAAAAAGCTTTAAAAGCAAAATACCCCAATTTAAAAGTAAAATTAATGGCAGATGAATAAAAAAGAGAAAAGTAAAGCAACCTTTTAGTATTAATTTACGTCTTATTAAATAAAGACTCCATTTATATATGAATCAACGCTTAATAGGAATAGATGTCGCTAGAGCTTTAGCTATAATAGGCATGATTATAGTAAACTTTAAAATGGTATTTGGGTCCAAAGGGTCTGTAGGCTTACAATCTATTGTTTCTGTTTTAGACGGTAAAGCCGCAGCTACATTTGTTGTTTTAGCAGGAATTGGTATTGCATTTATAACCAATAAAGCTCTTGAAACTAATAATACTAGTCTACTAAAAAAAAGAAACCTAAAGATTATTAAAAGAGCTATACTCCTGTTTATTATTGGATTGTCTTATCTTTTTATTTGGCCAGCAGATATACTTCATTTTTATGGCATATATATGCTATTTACATTACTATTTATAAAAAAGGAGCCTTTATTTATTTTAAAAGCTGCACTTGTAATAATTCTCTTGTATCCAGTATTTCTTATTTGTTTTAATTATGAAACCAATTGGAACTTTAAAACCTTCGAGTATGCTAATTTTTGGAGTATTGCAGGTTTTATAAGAAACTTATTCTATAATGGTTTTCATCCAGTAATGCCTTGGGTTGTTTTTATGCTTATTGGCTTATGGTTTGGCAGGCAAGATTTAAACAACACTGTTTTTATAAAAAAATCTATTATAATTAGTCTAGGAGTATTTTTAACTTTTAAAATTTTATCTATGGTTTTTATCGCTCTATTATCTAATGGAGCACCTAGTACTACTTTAGAACTCTCTCAAATTTTTGGAACAAGCCCAATGCCTCCACTCCCATTTTATATGAT
This sequence comes from Pontimicrobium sp. MEBiC06410, assembly GCF_053601615.1. NCBI lineage: Bacteria > Pseudomonadati > Bacteroidota > Flavobacteriia > Flavobacteriales > Flavobacteriaceae > Pontimicrobium > Pontimicrobium sp. MEBiC06410. The sequence goes on along the minus strand of NZ_JBSHNT010000143.1, from coordinate 82,347 downwards.
TACAGCTAGCAGTTTTGCCTTATTTATCATTTCGCTTTCTCTTTTAATCTCTAAAAAACTACAACATAACATTCTTATTATTTCTCTAGCTAAAACTGGGCAGTTAGCTTTAAGTTTTTATGTCGCCCATGTTGTTATTGGTATGGGATTAATAGACATATTGCACTTAAAACCTTTAGGAGAATATTCTTTAGTATTTTCTGTTGTTTATGGATTAATTTTTAGTGCCTTATGCATCATATTTGCTGTACTTTGGTTAAAGCATAAAACTGTTGGGCCTTTAGAATGGGTAATGAAAAAACTAACAAACTAGTGCTGTTTAAAATAAATAAGACTTAATCACTTAAATTATTAATAACTACTCTATTTTATTTCTTATTTTACTAATTAAAAAATAAACATGGAAACGACTAAACAAATAGCCAACCGTTTTAGAGAAGTTATTTTAAATGGTACGTGGATTGCTAATACAAACTATAAAGCTCAACTTTTAAATATAACATGGCAACAAGCGACCTATAAAGTATATAACCTAAATACGATAGCTGCATTAACCTTTCATATTAATTATTATATTGCTGGTGTACTCAATGTTTTTAAAGGAGGCAATTTAGATATTAAAGATGCTTATAGTTTTAATTGCACTCCAATAACATCAGAAAAAGACTGGCAAAAATTGGTAAATACCTTGTTAACAAATGCAGAAGACTTTGCCTCTATTTTAGAAACTTTCCCTGATAATACGTTAGAAGCTATTTTTGTAGATGAAAAACATGGCAATTATAGAAGAAATATAAATGCAATGATAGAGCATAGTTATTACCATTTAGGGCAAATTACATTAATAAAAAAGTTATTACCAACAGATAATATGCTATAACCATTGAAAGTAATTACACGAAAAGCTGAAGTAAAAGAACGTCTCATTAAATGTTTAAACTTATACTACTCAGAAGGTTTAATAGAATGTTTGCATGAATTGGAAACATTGCTACTATCGCAAAAAGTAAAATTTCCACTTTTAGAGTATTGTGCTCAAGAATTTTATCTACGCTTACAACCAAACGAGCATCTTCTTTTTTGCGATAAAATACAGGCTTTAAAAACTGAAGGCAGTAATGTTATTTTAGGTATTATGCTACAAAAACGATTAGAAGATCATTTTTTAGAGTCTATTAATAAAGCAACAGAATATATTGCAGATGCAGACATTTGGTATGTTTGCGATATTATTGGCGAACGCGTTTATGGTTACTCATTATTACATAATCCAGATATTACAATTGCAGAATTTAACCGCCTTTCTAAACACGAAACGCATTGGGTTATTCGTGCTCTAGGTGCAGGTACACATTATGCTATAAAAAAAGGATTACACTCCAATCACGTAAAAACCGTTTTTAAGCTATTGTTAACTATGGCCAATACTAAAAATAAAGAAATACGACAAGGTATTGGTTGGGCTGCAAAAACGACAGCTAAATTTCATCCAGAAATTATAAAAGACTTCCATAATGAAATTAATAATACCAATACTGTTGAGAATTGGTTTAAAAATAAAATTTCCATTGGTTTAAATAGATATGAATATGCCAAGAGAAGTTGAAGTAAAATCGGTTTTAAATAAAACTAAAAAAAGAGACCCTTGGTTTTTAGACGATTATACTATTAACCTCTACAGTAGTTGTTCTTTTAATTGTTTGTATTGCTACATTAGAGGAAGTAAGTATGGCACAAATTTAGAACAGAGTATGTCTGTTAAAACTAATGCTATAGAAATATTAGACAGGCAACTATACAATAGAGCAAAAAAGCAACAATATGGAGTTATTGTACTCTCTTCTGCTACAGAACCATACATGCCTATTGAAAAAGATTATGAATTAACGAGGAATGCATTAAAGCTAATAAAGAAATATAAATTCCCCGTACATGTCATCACAAAATCTGATGGTATAGAAAGAGATTTCGATTTATTACACGATATTAATGCTACAGCAATTATACCTAATGATTTATCTAATAGATTAAGCAAAGGTGTTATCGTTTCCTTTTCTTTTTCTACATTACATGATACAGTAGCTAACCATTTTGAAAAAGGAGCTACACCGCCATCCAAACGACAAATAACATTACAAAACACAGTAAACGAAGGCTTTTTAACTGGCGTAAGTTTAATGCCTTTATTACCTTTTATTTCTGATACTACTGCACACTTAAATTTGTTATTTTCTACTTTTAAAGCTTCAAAAGTAGATTATATTTTACCCGCTACACTAACACTTTTTGGTAATGGTAAAGCCGATAGTAAAACACTTATTTTAAATGCAATAAAAAAACATTATCCGCAATTAGAAGATAGGTACAATCATTATTTTAAAAATAGTAACGGACTACCTAACTTTTACAGGCATGCGTTTTCAAAAAAAATGAAAGAGTTGTCTATAACTTATGGCATAAAAGATTTTATAGAGAAAAAATAAAAGTTACTTCTAGTATTCTAGAGTTTCCCTTTAATAATTATAATCACATTATTAAAATGAATTATATTTAGGCTTATAAAGGAACTAAGTATAGTTGACTACATGACAAAAGGAAAGAAATATAGAGCCAATGGAGCAATAGGAGCTCTTCTTGACGAATACGAAAGGGCCATAAACAATCTAATATTAATTATTAAGGACTTAAACCAGAATGAACTGGAATTGGTAGTAGACCCAGAAACAAAAGATGAGGATTGCAAATCAATTCAATCAATTTTAACTCATGTCGTTCAAAGCGGTTATACTTATGTTATAGAAATAAGAAAGTGGTTAGGCGAAGATGTTGCTTATAAAGATAGAGAAACGCTAAATAGTATTCAGGACTATAATTTAGCATTAGTTAAAATGTTTAATTTTACAGAAACTCTCTTCAATAACCATCCAAATATAAAATTGACCGAATTAGACTCTAACCATAAAATTAAAGTTAGATGGAATCAAACCTTCGATGTTGAACAATTGATACAGCATGCAATTGTTCATGTATTAAGGCACAGACGACAAATAGAAATATTCCAAACCAAAATAAACCAGCAACTAACATAACCAAAACTGCGTTAAAACAAAGTTTATTTAAGCGTTGTGGATTACTAATAAAAAATGAAAAGAATTATATACATTCTCGTTTGCTTAGTTTTTGTTACCTCATGCAAACTAAAAAAAGAACAATCCACTAATCTAAAAATAATGTCTTATAATATTAGGCATGGCTTAGGATTAGATACTATTTTAGATTTGTCTCGCTCTGCAAAAATTATAAAATCGGAAAAACCAGATTTATGTGGGTTACAAGAAGTAGATAATTTTTGTTTACGATCAGACAGTATTGGGCAAACAGCCTATTTATCTCAAAAAACAAATATGGAAGGGACTTTTGGTGAGTTCATGAAACTTCAAGGCGGAGCTTATGGAATGGCTACTTTATCTGCTAAACCAATAGTGTCTACTAAATTACTACAGCTACCTGATGCTTTGTATGAACCACGTATTGCCATAGTTCAAGAAATAAAACTAACTAAATACTGTAATATTGTATTTGCAAATGTTCATTTTGATTGGGTTGAAAATAAAGAAGGCAGTAATAACCGATTAAGTCAAGCAAAAGCATTGGTAAATTATATTAATACATTAAACAAAGCAGCGATTATAACAGGTGATTTTAATTGCACCCCTAATTCACCAACAATGCAATATTTTAAAGCACAAGGCTTTAAGTTTGTAGAAAAAGGACAAGACAATTTAAGTTTTCAAGGTGAAAATAAAGTAGAGATAGACCATCTTATTTATAGAAATTCGGCCAGTGTGACTTTAAAAAAGACAAACGTAGAGCTAAGGAAAGCACCTATTGTTTCAGATCATCGTCCACTAATAGTAAAACTAGAAGTCTTTTTTTAATTATTATATATAAAAGAGCGTGTAAACTATAGCTAAACATGTATTAATCTAACTAATAAAAATGATTGAACTCAAAAAAACGACACAAGAAGATTTAGAAACTTTATTTGTTTTTCAAACCAATAGTGAAGCTATATGGATGGCTGCTTTTACAGCAGAAGATCCTTGTAACAAGGACACTTACATGGAAAAATGGAGTAAAATTGTAGAGAACCCAAACATAAAAATGGAAACTTTATGGGTAAAAGATACAATTATAGGTAGTGTAATACATTTTGATATCATGGGTGAAACCAATATATCGTATTGGATAGATAAAAAGCATTGGGGAAAAGGCTATGCAACAATAGGCTTAAAGCAATTTATTACATTAACTAACAAAAGACCTCTTTTTGCAAGAGTCGCTTTTGATAATTATGCTTCACAAAAAGTTCTTGAAAAATCTGGTTTCAAATCTATTGGAAAAGAAAAAGGATTTGCAAATGCAAGAAAAAAAGAAATAGAAGAGTTTGTTTATAGACTTGAAAACTAAAATACATTATAATTTAGACCATTAAAAAACATCTCATCCTAAATAAAATACAACTCAGAAACTATTATTTATAGTTATACAGGTAATGTAAGACCTTTACAGTGTACAATAACAACTACACTAACTTATAAAACAAAAATATGTCTTACAAAACTTTAATGTTTATCCATCTTTATACTGTATTACCAGCATTTATATTAGGAACTATAAGTTTTTTGTTGAAAAAAGGAACACCTATACATAAAGCTATTGGGAAGCTATACATGATTCTTATGCTATTTACCACTATAGTTTCTCTATTTATGCCAGCAGTAGTAGGACCAACGCTTTTTAATCACTTTGGATGGGTACACACATTTAGCATACTAACACTATATACAATACCTACAGCATACATAGCTATAAAAAAAGGGAATATAATTGTACATAAACGCAAAATGATTATACTTTATATTTGGGCATTGGTTATTGCAGGAGCTTTTACCTTAATGCCTGGTCGCTATTTACACAATGTTATTTTTGGTTAACATTTTTAAGAAAATTATAACAGAACAATTAACAAAACCTTTAATCTATTACACCTTAGCAGCTTTATCTTTGTAATAAAAAGATTATGTTTGGATTATTTAAAAAGAAAAGTAGATTAGATAAACTACAAGATGAATACAAAAAGTTATTACTAGAAGCACATAAACTGTCTAAAACTAACAGACAAGAAAGCGATAAGAGACAAGTTGAAGCTAGAACATTACTAGATCAAATTGAAGTACTACAAAAAAGCGCTTAAACAATATTTATTTTTCATCGGTATATTATTCTAGATAATAGTAACTTCGCAGATTCATAATTTAGGATACTAATATTACTATGAATTGTTTATTAACTGGTGGAACTGGAATTGTTGGGAGTCATATTATTTTTGAATGGCTACACAAAGCCATTATAGAAAAAACAGTAAATCATTTATTTGTTGTTATTAGGGATGGTGAAGCATCTGCTCAACAACGCTTACAAAATATACTACAACATAAAACACGCCCTGCTTTTTTAAATGATTTTTCTTTAGAAGATTGCTTAAAGAAAATTACAGTTATTCCCTATGATTTATCGACTATAACAAAAGAAACTTTACAAAATTATAGTTTTGATACAGTAATACATTGTGCAGGTTCTACAAGCCTATTACACACCAAAGATTCTAAACAAAAAGTACACGCTCAAAATTATCTAGTAACAAAACAACTGTTAGAACATATACCCCAATATGTTAAACGTTTTATATACATAAGTACTGCCTATTCTTTTGGAATACAGAATAAGAAAGTTAATGATACTATAGAACAATACGAAGTAACCGATTTTAGAAATCCTTACGAGCAATCTAAATATGAAAGTGAACGCTATGTAAAAGAGATTTGTAATGCAAAAAACATTCAATCTCAAATACTAAGACCAAGTATTATTTGTGGACGATTAATAGATATGCCGTTCTACGAAACTCCAAAATATGATGTATTTTATTCTTGGGCTATATTTTTAGATAAGTACGCTAAAAAATCTATAGACAATTTTAGAATTTGGATAGACAAAAAAAGTGGTTTAAATATTGTCCCTGTAGATTTTGTTTCAAAAGCAGTGCTTTATGCTTTTTTAAACCCTGAAATCAAAGAACTAAACATTGTAAACCCTAAACAGATTTTACATAAGGATTATGTTGGTGATGTGTTAGAGTCTTTTAATATAAATAGTTATGAATATATTGAAGAAAGGCCGGAAGACCTAAACCTCTTCGAGCAGTTATATTATAAAAGTATAGGTGGGCTTTTTGAAAAATATGTATCTATTCCCGACTTACAATTTCAGCCAGACCTTATTTTAAAATTAATAGAACAGTTACAACTAGATAAAAATTTAGGAGTTCACGAAAATTTCATGAACCTAATTAATTTCTCAGTAGAGAAAAAGTTTATAAAAAGTTACTAAGCTAAACTAATCCCTTTAATAAATTTAATAGTCTCTTTATTAAACAATTCTGGTTGTTCCACATTAACAACGTGTCCACAGTTTTTAACGACGTATAAAGACGACTTAATATGTTTTGCAACTACATTTTTAATAGAGGGTAAAAATAAATGATCTTCTTCTCCCATAACATATAATGTTGGGATTTTAATGTCTTTTGCTCTAAAAAAACGTAATAATGGATTTATTTCTGAAGTTAGTTTAAACCAACGTACAAACTCTTTTTGGTACAGTTTTTTAGCTTCGTTTACAAAAAGCAATCGCGAATTTTTATGATTTTTTCTTGGCATTATTATAAAAGCAAAAAACTTATACAATAACATGTATGGTACAACAGATTTAAAAATAACGCCCAACTTCATCAATACTTGAGACCTAAAGTTAAGTTTCATTATAGCACCTCCCATAATCATACTCTCTACACGTTCTGGATGCTTTTCTGCCAAGTTTCTAATTAAAATAGTCCCTAAAGAAATCCCTACAAAGTGAGATTTTTCAATTTTTAAATGGTCTATAACTTCTACAATATCATTAGTAATAGAATCAAAAGTGTATTTAGAATTAAAAGCATCCTTTAAAGCAGGTTTACTGTTTCCATGCCCTCTTAAATCTAAAACTAACACATTAAACTCAGCTCCAAAACTTCTTATTTGTTTAAACCAAATGGACGAACTCCCTCCTGCTCCGTGTACAAAGGTTACCCATTGTTTAGAAGTTTTATGCAAATAAATATGATGATTTAACAAAGTCTAGATTATTTTTAAGGAGCTAAAATACAATAATTAGAGATTATACAAACGATTTTAATGCTTCTATAACATAATCTACTTCTTCCTTTGTATTATACTTACTAAAAGAAAACCTAAGTGATGGCCTTTCTAGCTGCTCTTCAGATAATATTTGCGATAATACATGAGATCCTTTAGAGCTTCCACTTTGGCAAGCACTACCTTTAGAGCATGCTATACCTTTTAAATCTAAATTAAAAAGTAATAACATTGCTTTGTCTCCTGCAATTGGTAAACAAACATTTAAAACGGTATAAGTACTTTCATTTAAGTTTCCGCTTGCACCATTACAATGAACATCTGGGAATGCTTTAGTTAATTCATTAATAAAATAAGACTTAATCTCTTTTATGTAGTTGCGTTCTTCTTCAAGATTTTTATACGATAGTTTTAATGCGGTCTCTAAACCAGCAATATTATGAACAGCTTCTGTACCAGCACGTATACCTCGTTCTTGTTCTCCTCCAAAAATTAAAGGTTTTAAGCCAGATTGCTTTCTTATAAAAGCAAAACCAACACCTTTTGGCCCATGAAATTTATGGGCACTAACTGCCATAAAATCAATGGGGATTTCTTGTAGATCTAATACATAATGTCCAACAGACTGCACAGTATCGCTATGAAATAAAGCGTTATTAGCTTTACACAACGCTCCTACTCGTTTAATATCTAAAATATTACCTATTTCGTTATTAACATGCATTAAACTTACCAATGTTTTTTCTGGTGAATTAAGTAATTGTTCTAAATGTACATAATCTACATGGCCATTAGTATCTAATTTTACATACTCTACTGCAACATCGTATTCTAATTGCAACTGGTCTATTGTATGCAATACGCCATGGTGCTCAATTTTTGACGTAATTATTTTTTTAACATTTAAATCTCTTACAGCACTTCGTAACGCTAAATTATCGGCCTCGGTTCCCCCAGATGTAAAAATAATTTCAGATGCAGAAACATTTAAATATTTAGCAACGGTTTTTCTTGCATTCTCTATAAGAGATTTAGAAGAACGCCCGAAACTATGCGTAGATGAAGCATTTCCATAGTTCTCCTGCATAACTTTTGTCATTCTTAAAATAACTTCTTCTCTTAATTGTGTAGTAGCAGCGCTATCGAAATATACCGTTTTCATCAACTTCTCTGTTTATTATTTTCTTACACTAAACAAGTTCAATTTTTGTTAAAAAAAGACCTGTTTTATAGTGCTTTTAATAAGACAAAAATAACTCAAATAAAATTAATTAAGATATGCTACGTTATAATTTGACAATTCTATTATTTTTGTTGAATAATACACTTTTTTATGCGTAAAATATATTCGGTTTTTGTTATTTGTTTTCTTTTATTTTCATGCGATGATGGAGATATCATTACCGCAGAATTAGAATTTGGAAATACTTTTGAAGCTTGTGGAGAGCTAATTGTTTACAAAACAAAAACACAGCCTAACGAATCACTTTCTTTACAAATAGGTGTAACAGAAGGTACTACAATAAATAGCCTTTTAGAAACTGTACCAAGTACTACAAACCCTTTATTTGTAGATTTAGTAAACCCAATGATTAGTTTTCCAACCGGCAACCAGTTTAACTACAGGACTTACAACAATGACCCTACTACTGTAGATATTTTTTGTAATGATGTACCACCATCTAATATTACTATAACTCAAGATTATAGTTCTACAGAAGTTTCTGCCGTATTTACAGTTACTTTAGAAGAAGATGATAATGATGGTATTCCTGCAGAATTTGAAGATGAAAATACAGATGGAGATAATGATCCAAGCACCAACCCAACAGACACAGACGGTGATGGTTTACCAAATTATTTAGATGATGATGATGATGGAGATAATGTTAGAACCGCTTCAGAAAGCCCTAATTATAACATAACAGATGGTTTAGCAAATGCACAAGATACAGATGGTGATGGTACCCCTGATTATTTAGATACCGATGATGATGATGATGGTGTATTAACCAGAGATGAAGAAAATGATAGTCAAGATCAAGATCCAACAAATGATATTACCGATAATAGTGTAGGTTCAGACTATTTAAATGACCAAGTTAGCACTAGTGTTCCAGCAACAGCTTACAGAGAACATACAATAGGGCAAACTTTTGAAGTTAGATTATTATTAATGGGAATAAATATAGCTATACTATCGCAAGATGAATTAGATTTTGGAATATTACAGGGTAGTGCTACAACATCTTCTAGACAGGTAACACCTACGTTCTAATAATCGGATTTTGCATTTTGGTAGATGTACACTTCGGTAGCACCTAATCCATACTTTTTATAATCGGCATCATAAAATTTCACATTATTGTAGCGACCAAAAAGATATTCTAACTCTAGTTTTAGAGTCCCTTCCCCTACACCGTGAATAAAAACAATTTTCTGGATTTTCTTTTTCATTGCAAACTCCAGTTTATGTTTTGCTGTATCTAACTGTAAAATCTTTTTATCATGACTAGAGAGACCTTTATCAGATTTTATTAATTGATGGATATGTAAATCAACCTCCATAGTAGGCTGGTAACGTTCTTTACCTCTCTTTTTTACGGTAGTTTTACGTTTTAGGCTCTCTTTTTCGGAAAGGGCTTGACTTATGCTTTTATTTGAAAAAATATCATTTTTGAATGAGTGTTTTTCTTCTTTTACAATATCCGATATATCAAATTGAAGCTCAAAACCATCCGAGTCTTCAATAGTTACTGTTGTGCTGGATATATTGGTAATAATCCCTGATATATCTTCATCTAAAACAAATACAGTATCTCCTACTTTAAATGCCATAACTACTCCTCTTCTTCTTTTATAAAGTTAGGGTCTTCTTGTTCTTCTTTACTAGGGATGGTGCTAGATATTCTGTAAATACCTAACATTAATAATATAATGCCTCCCATTAATATAAGTACATTCTGCTCCTCTCGCCCATTTGCGTATAGTGCAACAATTCCACCAATAATAATTAATAAGTAATTTAAAATTTTAATGATTTCTACCGTTTTTTAAATGAGTAATACTATCACAAATTTAACTATAAAAAATGAGTTTTTATTGCTTACTGTTCATTATGCACTATTCCCACAGAAAGCGTTACAAACATTAAACTTCTGATTTTCAAATACCACTTGCATGAAAGTACTTTATATATACTTTTGTATATACTTTTTTTTTATTATGTTTGTAAATACCAAATCATGCTATAATTATGAAAAATATTTACATTAAATCCCTACTATTTTTTTTCATTTTAAGCGCTAGTTATGCGCAATTAAGTGTAAGAAATAATGCTTATGTTTTTGTTACTGATGAAGTTATCTTTGTTGAAGATGACGTAAACTTAGGAGAAACAGACGCTACAATTTACTTAAGAAACGATGCTCAACTTATTCAAGGTTCTGGTACTACTGGAAACTCTGGAGTTGGCGAATTAAGCGTTTACCAAACTGGAACTGTGCATAACTACGCATACAATTATTGGGCATCTCCTGTTGGAAATGTACTTCTTAATAATAACTCAAATAGAAGTTTTATTCCTAGTTTAAATATACATGATGTAACAGGTTTAACCACTAGTAATGCTGTTACTTTAACGGGTGATTATGATGGTACAGCTAGTCCTTTACAAATTGCTCAATATTGGTTATGGAAATATAGTCCAGGTACAACTTATAGTGACTGGGATTATGTGGGAGCTTCAAATAATGTTTCGGCTGGATTTGGATTTACAATGAAAGGATCTACTGGGTCTACTTCTCAATTGTACGATTACAGAGGGAAGCCAAATACAGGGACAATACTTACTTCTGTTTTAAATGGGCAATTTACCTTAGTAGGTAATCCATATCCTTCTGCAATAGATGCAGTAGATTATATTCACGACGTTTCAAACACACTTGCAATTACTGGTACTCTGTTTTTCTGGGAGCACGATTTATCTGTAATGTCTCATAATTTAACAGCTTATGTTGGAGGTTATGCAACATATACTATTAGTTCGGACGGGATGGTAGAATCTTTTGTTCCTGCGGTTTTTAACACTGTAAATATAGATGGAACTTTAAATACAGGAGGTTCAACTTCTACAAGCGGGAAAGCAGTGCACAGATATATACCAGTAGCCCAAGGATTCATGATTGAAGGGACTATTAATGGTTCAGCAGTTATTAGAAACAGTCACAGAGAATATTACAAACAATCTGATAGTGACAGTGAATTCTTTAAAACAACATCTGCTTCAGCTACTGAAGATAACGATTCTGTAAGTGCAATTAATGAATTAGAATACAACGAAGATGGTTTTCAAATTTTAGGACCAGAATATAAGCGTTTTAGATTAAATGTAGATTTTAATCAACAACATACTAGACAATTATTACATAACTTTCATAGCTCTGCAACAGATGGTTTTGATTATGGATTAGAGTCAAATAACTCAAATCCAAATCCAGCTGATGCCTATTTCATGTTAGAAGATACTGCATATATAGTACAAGCTCATGATTTTGATATCGATTTAAAAATACCTTTAGCTATTGTTATAGATGAAGATATGCCTATAACGGTAAGAATATTTGATGTTCAAAATTTTGATGAACAACCAATTTACTTACATGATATAGAAGAAGATATATACTACGATTTAAATGAAATTAATTTTGATACAAATTTAGAAGCTGGAGAATATAAAGATAGATTTGAGATTACATTTAAAAATCCTAACGAGCAATTAAGTGTTACAGAGTTTGAAACTAGCGATTTCTCTATTTTCCAAAATAATACAGTCTCTCAATTAACAATAAAAAACCCAGAAGCTTTATCTATTAAATCTGTAGTATTATATGATGTTGCTGGAAAACGTGTTATGCAAAACACAAACTTAAGTAATAATACCTTATATGAATTTCCTACTAGAAATTTAAGCGATGGTGTTTATGTTGTTAACGTAACATTAGACAATGAAGAAGCTATAAATAAAAAAATAATAGTGACTAATAAGTAAACAGAAACTATTACTAAATAATAATACACTAAAAAGTTGATAGCCTAAAAAACTATCAACTTTTTTATTACGTCTATTTTTATACATTTGTTATAAACTAATAATATGCCATTACAGGAACAATACATGTTGCCTTGCCTAAATAAAAAACTTTTTGGTTTTGAATGTATGGGTTGTGGATTACAACGGTCTTTAAGTTTTTTAATACATGGGGAATTCATCGCAGCCTTTAAAATGTATCCTGCAATATTTACATTAATCCCCCTTGCATTAGCTATATGTATTTCCTTTTTTTATAAAAAGAAATACATCTATAAAATTATTAATATACTAGCAATAGCTTCTGTTTTAATAATTATTGTTAGTTTTATAATCAAGAAAATCAACTAAATTATATATTACATGAAAAAAAAACTAAATCCAACTTTAGTATACGTACTTTCTATAGCTGGCTTTGTATGTTGCTGCTTAGGTGGTGCTTTTTTATCAATTCCAGCTTATTTTATTGCTAATAATAAAATTAAAGATGCGCAGCTAAACCCTGGTGATTATGAAGATGGTATTGACATTAATGCCATGAAAACAGCTAAAACTGTTGCGTTAATATCATCTATTATAGGTATAATAGTATTAATACGAATTATCTATGTTTTAGCAACCAACGATATGGATGAGTTAAGACAAGTATGGGAAGATGCTATGGAACAAGCTAGACAAAATCAATAATTAATAAACACTGACTAAACATTTAAAATAAAGATCACATGGAAAACATCAAACCACAAAGACCAAATAGTTATTTAGCTTTAGCAATAATTAGTACTATTTTATGTTGTTTACCAACAGGTATAGTAAGTATAGTATACGCGACCAAAGTAAATAGTGCATACGAAGATGGAAACTATGAACTAGCAGAAAAGTCTTCTAAAAATGCGAAAACATGGGGAATAGCCTCTATTGTTTTAGGAGCAGTAGGAATTATTCTTTATTTTGTTTTTATAGGTTTTGCAGTAATTGCTAATGGCGGATACTAATTTTTTTATAAAGAACAAGATTATATTTATTACAATTACAGTGGTATTATTGATAGTAATAATACCACTGTATTTTTTTTATGACCCAATTGTTCATCATATTTTTCCTGAGTGTTTATTTTATAAAGCAACTAATCTCCACTGTCCAGGCTGCGGTACTCAAAGAGCAATTCATAAATTATTACATGGAAATATAATTGAAGGGCTAAAGCATAACTTATTACTGCTATTACTTTTTATTGTTTTAGTATATCAATGTTTTATCTTTTTAATGAATAGATATACTTCTAAAAAAACAAAAAGTTTATTACATAGATCTATAGTTACCAAAACAATATTAATTATAGTTATCTTATTTTGGGTTCTAAGAAATATAGACATCTATCCATTTACAATATTAGCTCCATAAAAAAAGCGACCAATGGTCGCTTTTTTTATTATATCTATCTAAATACTTGCTATAACAGCAAAAATAAGAGCTAATGCATATAAGCTAATGACAATTAAAGTAAAAATACCTATAAATTTATAATGCGATTTCATATTAGAAAAAGCAGATTTTAAATCTACATTACTTTTTGTTTTTAATGCTGCTTTCATTTTTCTAGAAAAATTAAACAAATATATTATGGGTATAATATATATAGCTCCCATAATAATATAAATTAATCCAAAATAGGCCATAGAAAACCCTGTTCCTGCATAAGGATTAAAAGCATCATTAGTACTTGCTATTAAAGAAAAATACAAGCCTAGAATTACAATTAATCCAATACCAAAAAAACCTAGTATTGATAAAAAATAAGTCCAACTTGAAGTTTCTTTTAAAAAACCTATAATATCATTATCTATATTAAGTTCGAAATTATCAAACTTAGATATTTTTTCTTCCATTTACTAAACCTCGAACTGTTTTAGTGTTTTAATTATTATAGATACACAATCTAATAATTGCTCTTTAGTCATAACTAAAGGTGGAGCGAAACGAATAATGTTTCCATGTGTAGGTTTTGCTAATAAACCATTATCTCTAAGTGCCATACATATATTCCAAGCTGTATCGCTGTCTTCTGTATCATTTATTAAAATTGCATTAAGTAAGCCTTTACCTCGCACAGCATTTACAATAGAACTAGTTTCAACATACTTAGCTATTTCACTTCTAAATAATTCTCCTAATTCTTGTGCATTTTCTGCCAAAGATTCTTCTTTAACGACTTCTAATGCAGCTATTGCTACAGCAGCAGCAACAGGATTACCTCCAAAAGTACTACCGTGGTTTCCTGGCTTAATAACATTCATAATGTTATCGTTTGCTAATACTGCAGATACAGGATATGCTCCTCCAGATAATGCTTTTCCTAAAATTAAAATATCGGCTTTAACCTCTTCATGATCTATTGCTAACAATTTACCAGTTCTTGCAATCCCCGTTTGCACTTCGTCTGCAATAAATAGTACATTGTGTTGTTTACAAAGTGCTCTAGCTTTGGTTAAGTAACCTTCTGATGGTACATATACTCCAGCTTCACCTTGAATAGGCTCTACTAAAAACCCTGCAACATTTTTATTGTTAGTTAAAGCTTCTTCTAAAGCTTTTAAATTATCATATTCTATTTTGATAAAACCTGCTGTGTATGGCCCGAAGTTTTTACGTGCTATAGGATCATTAGAAAACGAAATAATGGTTGTTGTTCTTCCGTGGAAGTTATTTTCACAAACTATTATTTCTGCATCATTTTCATTAATTCCTTTAACTTCGTATGCCCATTTTCTACATAACTTTAAAGCTGTCTCTACCGCTTCTGCTCCTGTATTCATAGGTAACAGCTTATCGTAACCAAAATAGTTGGTTGCAAATTGCTCATATCTACCTAATACGTCATTATAAAATGCTCTAGATGTTAATGTTAATTGCTTTGCTTGGTCTACCATAGCACCCACAATTTTTGGGTGACAATGTCCTTGATTTACGGCTGAATATGCCGATAAAAAATCATAATACTTTTTTCCTTCTACGTCCCATACATGTACACCTTCTCCTTTACTTAATACTACTGGAAGTGGGTGGTAATTGTGAGCTCCGTACTTGTCTTCTAAATCTATCGCTTGTTGCGATGTTAAATGTTCTAAAACAGCCATTTTAATTAAAATTTAAATGTGAATAAAATAACCATTCCTACTGTACCTTTATCCTTTCGAAGAATTCGAAAATTCAGCGTGGGAGAGAAATCATCCCTAGAGCTCGCAAATTACTAAATAATACGTAGGCTTTAAAATATTATGACGACATTTTATTAGCTAAAGAGGAAACTTGCAATTCCAGTCTTTTAATTTCTCTTAATAATGCATTTTTATCCATTTGCATCCATGCGAATACTTTTAACATGCTTACTCCTAGCAAAAATATTATGGTTCCTGTACTCCATTTTATCAATTCTTTTGTCTCCTCTGCATTAAAAAACTGCACTATACAATATATAAATAGGATAAAAAATACTACAGTTACTATGTTCATTAATAGCATAATCCATTTGTTTTTACCTTTAAACAAACCCCATATCATTTGGAAAACACCTTGCTCGTCTAAATCTTCATAAAACTTAGCTTCTTCTTGTGTTAATGTCTCTTTTATTAGCGCGTCTATTGCTTCAGTATCATTTTTCATAATTAGTTATGTTTTAATATTAATTTTAATCGTTCTCTTGCATGAAATAATCTAGATTTTATGGTTCCTACCGAAACATCTAATACATTACTTATTTCTTTTAATGAATAATCTTGCACATAAAACAAACGAATTACCATTTGTTGATGTTCTGGAAGCTCATATATCGCCTTCAATAATTTTTGATTGATACTACTATTATTTGTAATAGTAAGGTTATCTAGTTGGTGTGCATAAGAATATTTTTCTAATAATATTCGCTGTTTAGCATTAGCTTTAAGACTATCTAAAGACTTTGTATATACAATACGCAACGCCCAACTACCAAAATAATTAGGTTCCTTTAATTGATTTAATTTATCTATTATAGTTTTCCAACTATCTTGAGCAATGTCTTTAGCTAAATCGGCATCTTTAACTAACCAAAAAGCCTTACTACAAAATTGTTTATGCCAGCGTTTTACTAGTAACGATAACGCCTTTGCATCTCCCTTTTGGTATTGCTTAACGAGTAATCCGTCTGTTATTTTACTTTTTTTATTCATTAAAATTAAGAGCAACTTATACTATAAAGACCTCAAAAAATTAAAAAGGTTCATTTTTTAAAAGAAGTTTCTTAAAGATAATTCAAATTACTTCCTTTTTATGTATTGCTATTATTATTTTTGCATTTATGTCAAGAAGAAAAAATAAAAGAAAACAAGTATTTACAAACGTAGAAGTTGTAGATGCTGGGGCAAAAGGAAAGACAATTGCTCGTGCTGCAGATGGAAAGGTTATTTTTTTACCTAATGCTGTACCTGGCGATGTTGTAGATGTACAAACTTTTAAAAAGCGTAAAGCGTATTATGAAGGTAAAGCGATTGCTTTTCATAAATTATCAGATAAGCGTGTAACTCCTGCTTGTGAACATTTTGGAACATGTGGAGGTTGTAAATGGCAAGACATGGGCTACGAGCACCAATTGTTTTATAAAGAAAAAGAGGTTACTAATAATTTAACTAGAATTGGACATATAGAATTACCAGAAGTTACCCCAATTTTAGGTTCTAAAGCGCAATATTTTTATAGAAATAAAATGGAATTTTCTTTTAGTGACTCTCGCTGGTTAACTATAGAAGAAGTGCAGTCTGACGAAGATTTAGGTGACAGAAATGCTTTAGGGTTTCATATTCCTGGAATGTGGGATAAAATACTAGATATAAAAACATGTCATTTGCAAGCAGACCCGTCTAACGCTATACGTAATGCGGTTAAGGAATTTGCTATTAAAAACGAATTAGAGTTTTTTAATACGCGTAATCAAACAGGATTATTACGTACTATGATGATTAGAACTGCTTCTACTGGAGATATTATGGTCATGATTCAGTTTTTTAAGGAAGATAAAGTTAAACGTGAACTATTATTAGATTTTCTAGCCGAAACATTTCCAGAAATCACCTCTTTACAGTATGTTATAAATAGCAAAGCAAATGATACTATTTATGATCAAGATGTAATTTGTTATAAAGGGCAAGATCATATTTTTGAAGAAATGGAAGGTTTAAAGTTTAAAATTAATGCTAAATCGTTTTACCAAACCAATTCTGAGCAAGCCTATGAACTTTATAAATTAACACGTGACTGTGCGGATTTAACAGGAGACGAATTGGTTTATGATTTATATACAGGAACGGGTACTATTGCGCAATTTGTATCTAAAAATGCAAAAAAAGTGGTTGGTGTAGAATCTGTACCAGATGCAATTACTGCTGCTAAAGAAAATGCCCTATTAAATGGTATTGATAATGTAGATTTTTACGTTGGGGATATGAAAAACGTATTTAACCAAGAGTTTATTAATACACATGGGCAACCAGATGTTATTATTACAGACCCTCCAAGAGATGGAATGCACAAAGATGTTGTACAGCAAATATTAAATGTTGCTCCTAAAAAAGTAGTATATGTAAGTTGTAATAGTGCTACACAGGCTAGAGATTTAGCTTTAATGGATGCGACATACAAAGTAACTAAAACACAAGCGGTGGACATGTTCCCGCAAACTTTCCACGTCGAGAACATTGTAGTGCTTGAATTAAGAAAATAAGTAATACATTTTAAAATATAACAACTCAAAAAACGGCTTAAAAACAAAACAATATTTAAGTCGTTTTTTATATAAATGGATCACGACTCTATCCACTTTACTCTATATCATCTTTTTATGTTAAAGACTAGAATATAAAAATTACCAATATTAAGCCAGTCTGTCTAGAAACAGCTAAATAAAAGAGTTGTTAACACAAGAGATAACAGAACAAAAAGGAAGCGATTCATTTAGTTATTATTATTTTACGAATAAAGAAACTAAATATAGGTATAATTATACTAAGAAAAACTCTTAGTTATGGTAATGATACTAGCCATAAAAACCTATTTATTAGAAACTACGGTTTTAACCGTAAAAAAACACGTTAATAATCAACTGACTATCAATGTTTAGCATTTTTGTCGATTTTTATAGCTTTTTAACGAAAAGTGAACTTTGACGTTTTTTTGTCTGATTACAACATGTTGTAAATATTTCAAATTAATTTGCCTTTTTTACTTTTTTATTACTTTTAATAAATGCTATTTAATATTATACTATATTCATCATTATAGCTTAGATTTTTTCAATAGTAATTGATGTAATATTTATTAAAATAGATAATCTTGATTCATTATTAAGGCTAAGTTTTCAATCCCAGAATCATTCTAATTCACATTTTTTTATTATTTTATTTTTAATAAATTAGGGTTTAAATGGATTAAAAATTAGATGAATTAACCTAATACGAAAACAAATTTTAAGAAAATAAATATCTATTATAAAACGTTGTTTTTATAACATATCTTTGCATTACAAATTTATAGCGCAGTTATACTTTTATAAAACAGTATTTGTTAAATAAATTAAAACTATTGCTTTTAAACCAATTAGCATTAGTAACATTACAGTTAAATTTATAAAATGAAAAAAATTATAATCCCATTATTAATAGGCATCACTTTTGTTTTGGGTTGTGAAAGAGACGATTTATGCCCAGAAGATACACCTACTACACCTCGATTGGTTATTGATTTTAAAGATGTTGCCAATGCAGATAACTCTAAAAATGTATTTAACTTTAGAGTTGAAGATGCCAACGACTCAGAAAGTGTTTTATCTGATTATAATAATGTAACAGCTAACCAAGTTATACTACCATTAAAAACAACAGAAGATAGTACAAAATTTGCGCTTTATAAAGATTTTGGTGAGATTGACGATAATGGAACACCAAATGATGAAACCGACGACATTCAATTAGTAAATAGAGATGTTATAACTATAGCATACGCAAGAGAAGATGTTTATGTGTCTCGAGCTTGTGGTTACAAAACCATTTTTAAAAATGTTACTATTACCATTGAAAACGACAGTGACAACTGGTTACAAATTATAGATGCTATAAACGATATTACAATTATAGAAAATGAGACAGAGACACACTTTAACATACGCCACTAGTTTAATTATACTATTGCTTTGCGTTACTGTTAGAGCACAAAATGATACTAGTAATGCAGAGATTAAAAACGATACTTTAAAAATAAAACAAAAATACGGTTTACGTCTTGGTACAGATGCTAGTAAGTTAATTCGTTCGTTTTTAGAAGATGATTACAAAGGTTTTGAAATTAATGGAGATTACAGATTAACAAAAGATTGGTTTATTGCTGGTGAGTTAGGTACAGAAGAAAAAACAACGACTACAGACTTTTTAAGCGCAACCGCTTCTGGTAGTTACTTTAAGGCAGGAATGGACTACAACATGTACAAGAATTGGTTAAACATGGAAAATATGATATATGCTGGTTTTAGAGCTGGTTTTAGTACATTCTCACAACAACGTAACAGCTACACCGTATATACTACAGACCAATATTGGCAACCTCAATTTTCGTCTAATGAGGCTTTAAAATTTAATGGACTTTCCGCTATTTGGGTTGAACTTATTATTGGAATAAAGGCAGAGGTTTTAAACAATTTATTTATTGGTATTAATGCACAGTTAAAAGGACTTATTTCGGAAGACAAGCCAGATAATTTTGAAAATTTATATATTCCTGGGTTTAATAAAACTTATGATAGTGGTAGTTTTGGTGTTGGGTATGGTTACACTATATCGTATCGCATTCCAATTTTTAACAAAAGTAAATAATACATATCGTTAACGATTTCCTTTTATTGCTTTATAATTTAGTAATACTATACTAACAGTTTTATCTTTTAAAATGTTTCGGATTCCGGTGTATTCTGCATAATTAACCACTCTATTAATTGCCCATATATATTTATTTTGATTTGGGAAATGAGTTTTAATTATTTGGTAATTTCTATAGCCTGTAGATATAGAAATATTTGGTTGAGATTTAATTACCCTTTTTATTTCTACTATACTATTTTTTAAATCATCAGCTTCTTTGAGATATAATTTTGGAAGTAATAATTGCTTGTTTTAAGGTGTACTAATCGTTTTAAATATCTTGTTTAATTTTATAAAGGCACAATCAAAAAACACATTTAAACCGATAAAAACAACACTTAGTCTATTACTTACAATGCAACAAAAACAAAAAACACTGATAAACAAACATCTAAATTAATAACAAATCATTCGGCTATATTAATATTTTTTTTATATTTGTTACAGGTAAATTTGCTATTAACCATAAATAACCGAGAAATGCCCCATTTATTAACCTTAAATTCTATTCTAGAAGATTTTACATCTTCTAAACTAGTTACAATACTTTCTATAGCTTTAATAGCTGTTCTAGTTTTACTTGTAAAAAGTATTGTTAATGCTTTAAAACTAGAAAAAGAGAGAAAAAAATTAGAAAAATAACTCCTAAAAAAACACCTATTAAATAATAGGTGCTTTTATATTATGTGAAAAAATATAAAAAACTAGCGTACTAGTTTTTTATATTTAATTCGTTTGGGCATTAAGTCTCCTCCTAATCGTTTCTTTTTGTTTTCTTCATATTCACTAAAGCCACCTTCAAAGAAGTATACTTGAGAGTCACCTTCAAACGCTAAAATATGTGTACATATTCTATCTAAGAACCAACGATCGTGACTAATAACCACTGCACATCCAGCAAAATTTTCTAATCCTTCTTCAAGAGCTCGAAGTGTATTAACATCTAAATCATTTGTTGGCTCATCCAAAAGTAAAACATTTCCTTCTTCTTTTAAGGTCATTGCCAAATGCAAACGGTTACGTTCTCCTCCCGATAGTAGTTTTACTTTTTTATTTTGTTCGCTTCCGCTAAAATTGAATCTGCTTAAATAAGCTCTAGAGTTTACTTGTCTTCCCCCCATCATGACTAAATCTTGCTCATCACTAAAGTTTTGCCATATTGTCTTTTCTGGGTCTATATTAACATGTGACTGATCTACGTAAGCAATTTGAGCTGTTTCACCAACAGTAAAAGTACCTTTGTCTGCTGTTTCTTCACCCATTATCATTCTAAAAATAGTTGTTTTACCTGCTCCATTTGGCCCAATAATTCCAACTATTCCTGCTTGTGGTAAACTAAAGTTTAGGTCTTCGTATAACAATTTGTCTCCATAGGCTTTACTAATCCCTGAAGCATCAATTACATTTGTTCCTAAACGTGGCCCATTTGGTATATAAATTTCAAGTTTCTCGTCCAACTGTTTTTGGTCTTGACTCATTAATTTATCGTAATTCTTCAAACGCGCTTTTTGTTTTGTTTGACGTCCTTTAGCGCCTTGACGTACCCATTCTAACTCTCGCTCTAATGTTTTTTGACGTTTAGATGCCGATTTATTTTCTTGTGCTAATCGTTTAGATTTTTGGTCTAACCATGAAGAATAATTTCCTTTCCATGGGATGCCTTCTCCTCTATCTAATTCTAGAATCCAACCAGCTACGTTATCTAAAAAATATCTATCGTGCGTTACTGCTATTACTGTTCCTTTGTATTGCGCTAAATGCTGCTCTAACCAATGTACAGATTCGGCATCTAAGTGGTTGGTAGGCTCATCTAATAGTAACACGTCTGGTTCTTTTAATAATAAACGACATAGTGCTACTCTACGACGTTCTCCTCCAGAAAGTACTCCTATTTTTTTATCGCCTTCTGGTGTACGTAGTGCATCCATTGCTATTTCTAACTTAGTATCAAGCTCCCAAGCATTTGCTGCATCTATTTCATCTTGTAAAACTGCTTGCCTGTCCATAAGTTTTTGCATTTTATCTGCATCACTATAGACTTCTTCTAAGCCAAACATGTCGTTAATTTTATTATACTCGTCTAAAATCGCAACAATTTCTGCTGCTCCTTCTTTTACAACTTCTAATACTGTTTTATTTTCATCTAGTTGTGGTTCTTGCTCTAAATAACCAACAGAGTAGTCTTGTAAAAATGTTACGTCTCCTTGATAATTTTTATCTACTCCTGCTATAATTTTAAGTAAGGTAGATTTACCAGATCCATTAAGTCCAAGGATTCCAATTTTTGCTCCATAAAAGAAGCTTAGGTATATATTTTTTAATACTGGTGTATTAGCTCCAGGAAAGGTCTTGGTTAGACCTGCCATTGAGAAGATTATTTTTTTATCGTCAGACATATCTTTATTGGTTATTTTATTGTAATGTAAATTTTACGTTTAGTCTAAAATTAATAATTAAACTCTTCCTTTTAAAGCATTAAACACCCATGCTATTGCAAAAAAACCAATACCTACTGATGCAAATCCCCATCCAGCAACATCATCGTATCTAAAAGCACCTAATGCAATTAATGCTAATCCAACAATTATCATTATAGTGGTAGCCCAAGCTAACACTGTATTCTTATTCATCGCCATCTTTAATTATTTTAAATCTATTATTTTATTTAGGTAATCGCAAATATCGCATTTTTAGACAAAAAAGTACATTATATATCTTACTTTATTAGTTATCGTTCTAAAAAGCCCATTTTTCCTTGTTGATAATCTCTAAGAGCTTCCATAATCTCAGTTTGTGTATTCATTACATATGGTCCCCAAGAGGTTATTTTTTCATTAAACGGTTGTCCTGATAAAAATAATAACTTGCTTCTCTTTAAGACATCTATGGTAAAGCCTTCTCCATCATTATTAAATTCTATAAGTTGATTATCGTTTTTAATTAATTTATTGTTTTTATTAATGTTAACATTCCCATCAATAAGGTATATTAATGCATTATGATTTTTAGCAATCTCAACAGTATGGCTACTATCTTTTTCTGCAGAAATCATATATACATTTACTGGAGTTTGTGTTTTAATTTTACCATAAATTCCATTTAACTCTCCAGCTATAACTTGAATTGTTATTTTTTTATCTTCAGATTTAACTGTATTAAAGCTATCGCCCTCAATATGTTGGTATGCTGCTGGGATCATTTTTTTTTCTGATGGTAAGTTTAACCATAATTGTATACCCTCTAATACACCGCCTTGTTTTACAAATGATTTTGTTGGGCCTTCTGAGTGTATTATTCCTCTTCCTGCTGTAGACCATTGTACATCTCCTGCTTTTACAACACTTTCATTACCTAAAGAGTCTCTATGCAATTGTTCCCCTTGAAGTAAAAAAGTAATTGGTTCAAAGCCTCGGTGTGGATGTGGCCCCAAATCGAAAGGGTTATTTTTTTCATTTATGTCGTAAGGTCCATAATGGTGTAATAATAAAAAGGGATCTATATTCTCTATAATGTTAGTAGGTATGGGTTGTCTTAATTTAATAGGTCCCATATTAACGAAATCACTTCTTCCTACAGTTTTTATTGTATTTAATTTCATTTGTGTGTTTTGTTTTTTATTTTCCATGGAAAATAATTATTTAAAAAAATGCTTTAACGCATTTTATCTAGCAGATTACTTAATTGTTGGGCTTCTTCCTCAGATAGATTTTCTAGTAAATCTTTTTTATAGTCTTTAGAAATGTCATCTAATAACATTAATCCTTTATCTGTTATACTTATATAAACTACTCTTCTATCCTCTGCACAAGGTAAACGTTCTATTAACTGTTTATCGCATAGTTTATCCATTAATCTTGTGGCATTTGGAGAACGTTCTAGCATACGTTCTTTAATAGTTTGTACTTTTATTGGTTTTTTTGCACCTTTTAAAATTCTTAAAATATTAAATTGTTGGGGAGAGATTCCAAAAGGTCTAAAATAGGCATTTTGCTTATTATTTATCCAATTTGCAGTATAAATTACATTTAATAACGCTTTTACTTTATTATTTGGAAAGCTCGAATTAATATCTTTAGACAAATCTCCCATTTAAATTGCTTTTTTAAATTTTTCAATTTTTACAATTAAATCTTCATTTAGGTTTTTATCTAAAATACCATTTTCTGAAAAATTATCATTAAATGATGGTAAAGAAAAATCTGCTATTATGTTTCCGCCCATATAAGGGAATCTACCTTTTGCTATGTCTAAAACGGTTGCTCCTCCTCTTCCACCGGGTGATGTAGCCATTAATAACATAGGTATATTGTTCCATAATTTTCCATCTATACGAGACATCCAATCAAAAATATTTTTAAATACGGAAGCATAGGCTCCATTATGTTCTGCTAATGATAAAACAATACCATCTGAAGATTTTATTTTATCTAAAAATACTTTAGCGTTATCTGGAATACCATGTTGCATTTCATAATCAATGCTATAAATAGGTAATTCATAATCATTAAGGTCTAATACCTCAACATTAACATCTTTAATTTGATTAGCGGTATACTCAGCCAACTGTTTGTTTATAGATTGTTTACTGTTACTTCCTGCGAAAGTTATAATTTTTTTCATTTTTACTTATTAGTTTTTTTATTAAAAATATAGGATACTATTAATAGTATTAAGGCTACTAATGCCCCCGTTTGTTCTCCATCTCCAATCATGTAATGAGCAAAGAAAGCCAAAATAAAAGCAAAAAAGAAACCAGCATAGGCCCATTCTTTTATGATTTTAAAGTTTGGATTCCAAATTGCAAATAGACCAAGTAATTTAGCAACAGCATATGGATAAATAATATAAGTTGGGTACCCAAAGTTGCGAAACATCTGCGAAACATCATCATGATTAAAAAAATACATGCTTACAGAAAATAACATTAACAATGTTAGTAGTCCTGTTGCTGTATAATAAATAATTTTATCTCTTTTCATTTTTGTTGATTTTATTATGCAAATATAGTACTAAATATCAATATATACCTAGGAAAATATTACCCTGTAATTTATTTTAATAAGTATTCGCTTTTAATACATGTTTGGGTTTTGTAAATTCGTGGCAAATAAAAATTTAATATGGACATCAACTTCAATAAAAACGAAGATCACAATAAATTACTATTGTCTAATTTAAAAAGACGTTTAGCCAAAGTAAAACTTGGTGGTGGAGAAAAACGTATTGAGAAACATCATGCTAAGGGTAAGCTAACTGCTCGTGAACGTATAGATTATCTATTAGATAAAAAGTCTAAGAGCATAGAGATTGGTGCTTTTGCTGGTGAAGACATGTACAAAGAACATGGTGGTTGCCCTTCTGGTGGAGTTGTTGTAAAAATAGGGTGTGTAAAAGGCAAACAATGTATAGTTGTTGCAAATGATGCTACTGTTAAAGCTGGTGCTTGGTTTCCTATTACTGGAAAGAAAAATTTACGTGCTCAAGAAATTGCTATAGAAAATAAACTTCCTATTATATATTTAGTAGATAGTGCTGGTGTTTATTTACCTATGCAGGATGAGATTTTCCCAGATAAAGAACATTTTGGACGTATTTTTAGAAACAATGCCGTTATGAGTAGTATGGGTATTACTCAAATTGCTGCTGTTATGGGAAGTTGTGTAGCTGGTGGAGCTTATTTACCAATTATGAGTGATGAAGCTCTTATTGTAGATAAAACTGGTAGTATTTTCCTTGCTGGTAGTTATTTAGTTAAAGCTGCTATTGGTGAGAGTATAGATAACGAAACTCTTGGAGGGGCTACTACACATTGTGAAATTTCTGGAGTTACAGATTATAAAGCTAAAGACGATCATGATGCTTTAGATACGATTAAACGTATTGTGGATAAAATAGGTGATTTTGATAAAGCTGGATATAATAGAGTTGAAGCAAAGAAACCTAAAGATAATCCTGAAGATATTTATGGTATTTTGCCTAAATCTAGAGCAGACCAGTACGATATGTTTGAAATTATTAAACGTTTAGTAGATAATGGAGAATATGATGAGTATAAAGCAGGCTACGGGCAAACCATTATTACAACTTATGCTAGAATAGATGGTTGGGCTGTTGGTATAGTCGCTAACCAGAGGAAATTAGTGAAAACTAAAAAAGGAGAAATGCAATTTGGAGGTGTTATTTATAATGATAGCGCAGATAAAGCCACTCGTTTTATCGCCAATTGCAATCAAAAGAAAATACCTCTAGTGTTTTTACAAGATGTTACTGGTTTTATGGTTGGTAGTAAAAGTGAGCATGGTGGTATTATAAAAGATGGTGCTAAAATGGTAAATGCTGTAAGTAATAGTGTTGTACCAAAATTTACAATTGTTATTGGTAATAGTTATGGTGCTGGTAATTATGCCATGTGTGGTAAAGCATACGATCCTAGATTAATTGCAGCTTGGCCTAGTGCTGAATTGGCTGTTATGAGTGGAAATAGTGCTGCTAAGGTATTATTACAAATAGAAAAAGCTTCTTTAGAAAAACAAGGTGAAAAGTTTACCAAAGAAAAAGAAGAAGAGTTATTTAATAAAATAAAATCGCGTTACGATAACCAAGTTTCTCCATATTACGCAGCTGCAAGAATATGGACTGACGCCATCATAGATCCTTTAGATACTCGTAAATGGATTAGTATGGGTATTGAGGCTGCTAACCATGCCCCAATTGAAAAACCATTTAATATGGGGGTTTTACAGGTGTAATTTATGAATAGATTATTAACTCTTTTAGTTTTTATTATTTTTACCAACTCATTATTGGCTCAAAATAAGTTTGATAGTATTGTTCCACACAAACGTTTATTTAGTTCTAAACAAATTTATAGCTCTAAAAATGTTAGAGAACAAGTTATTATAAGTAACGATACTTTGTATGATAATTATAATTTTTCAGAATTAGAAGATATTAACTATTTAAACCCGTCTGCTTATTCTTATAAAAACATCTTTAAAACTTATCAATTTGCTGTATTTTGTAATTCTACAGAAACATCAAAAACAGTTTACGAACTGAAACAATGGAATACGGCTATTGTTGTATATCTTGATCCTAAATTACCAAAAAGTATAAGAAAAGCCTTTAAAACGTTTTTTTCAAGTATAAATAAACATGAAATTAAAAACCTTAATATTACATTCACAAATAATATAGAAAAGGCTAATTTTTATATTAAAACAAGTTCTGAAACAATTTATACTTATGGAGAAGACTATGTTTTTAATAAAAAAATAGATAAAGAGGAATCTATAACTACTGGAGCTATTTATCATTTATTAACAGATAATAACAACAAATTTTATAGTGGTATTCTATCTGTAAATCCTTCGCAATCTAGAACTGAGACTAAACTATTAAAGCAATTAAAACAAATGTTCTTTATAAGTTTAGGTCATTTTCAATTTAGCAAATATATTGGAAAAGATAGTTTACTAAGTATGGAGTATAATAATTCTAATAAAATTACTGAAAAAGATATAGAGCTTTTACGAATCCATTATGGGGCTATATACGATCAGAGAATTAATGGTACTACATTTAAAAAATTACTTAACATACATAAAGAATGAGATTACTAATTTTATCTTTTATTTTTACATGCTCTAGTTATTCTCAACAAGAAATACATAGGCAAAAAGTTACTACTTATATGCCTATAAGCATGTATAAGACTAAGTACAAAAAGCCTTTAACACAGAAAGATAGTCTCAATTTTAAATTTAAAGATAAAGATACTTTAGTTTTAGTTGAAAACTATAAGCGCCCAGAAGGTGTGCGAGTTCCTTATGAATATAAAGATTCTACATTTTTAAACTATTATAAAAAAGTAGCGTTTAACCATAGTAATGGTAAGTATAGTAAGGATACAAAAATGAAGTACTGGAAAGATGATATTAAGTTATTTTTCTCTAAAAGTATTTCTAAAAAAGAAAGAAAAGAATTAATGTCTTTTGTTAATACTATAAGTTCTCAAATTGATTCATTAAATATCCATCAAGTTAAGCATGTTGAAGACTCAAATTTTGTTATTTATTATAATGGAGATTATGATTATGAGTCTAAATTAGTAGATATAAAAACGTCTGATTACTTGTACTGGAATGGAAAAAATCAACTTTATAGAGCAGCTATTAAAATAGACCCTAATAAATATTTTAACTCTAAACTTAGACTTTATAAATTAAAAGAATACTTTTTTAGTGCTATAGGTTACTTCAAGCGTATTAACGATTTTAATTGCGATAGTTACTTTTCTAATTGTTACTCTTCTAATAAGAATTTATCGGAATTAGATATAGAACTTTTAAAATATCATTATTCTTATGGTATTTGTAAAGGTACAAGCCTAGAAACGTTTGAAGAACAGCATAAAGTGGCTAAAGAGGTTCTTAAAAAAAATAATCATAAAATTAATTTTATACATAAAGATTAAAGCGAAATCTTGTCTTTACATATAAAAAGGAACACTTAAAAAGTGTTCCTTTTTTGTATAATTAATTTTTTAATTGATTCTAAATAGTAATTTTCCCTACAATTTGCTCTCCTTTGTTTTTAGCCAATCTTACTACTTGTACTTCTTTTGTTCTTTTAGCAGTACCATAGTTTTTAAATGTTGTTATTTTCATAAACGTAGGGTTCTCATCGTTTTGTAATACTGCATTATTATAATTTACTTTAATATAATAATCTCCTTTTCTAGCATTACGTAATGTAAATTCTTCTGGTCCATAACCTGTGTTTTCATCTGCTGCAATTTCCCCTCCTATTTGTGTTTTAGGATTTCTATAAAAGCAATCTTCTAAATTAGGGTCTATAACATGTAATTCTATATCTGTATCTGCTCTATTCCAATCGATAACGACTCTTACATCGTAATTAGTGTTTATTTCATTATAACTATCTAAAGTACTTTTATTTATAGTGTTATCATTTTGAATTAAGCTATTAATTTCATTCTTAGTAATATTATTCATTGCAAAAGATTTTTTAGTGTCTTTAGCTTTATAAACGGCATCACTAACTACAGTGTTTAATAATTCGAATGCTTTTTGATTTTTTCCAATTTCTTGGTATGCTAATGCTAAATCTCTATACGATTGTGCATCTTCTGGTTTTAATAATAAAACTCTTTTATATACTGAACTAGCTAACTTATATTTTTTTGCAGCTTCTAATTTGTATCCTAAAGCTTTTAGTAATTCGTAATTATCGTATTCTGATTTAATTATTTCATTTAAAATGGCCTTACTTTCTTCCTCTGCTCCTTTTTTTACAAAGAAATCGTAGACATCTACATAATACCCTAAATTATCTTTATGCTTTTCTTTTAATTCAGCCACATGCATATTATATGCGTCTTCATTTGTTTTAGCTTTAGATAATACTTTTATATAATCTGCTTTATTATTATTCTTTTTAACTTTTAATCTCCCTTTATATTTTACTGCTTTAAGTTTACTGACTTTTTTATTTACTACTGGCAATTTTGAATTATAATCTTTACTTGTTGTTATTACCAATACTCCATTACTTCCTTGGCTACCATATAAAGCAGAGCCAGCGGCTCCTTTAATTACGTTTACACTTTTTACAGATCTTGGATCTATTGTTCTTACAAAATCTGCTGGAGTAATTACGTTATCTAGAACAATTAATACAGAGTTATCACTTTTAAGTGATCTATTACCTCTTAATATTAATTTTACACTTCCATTTTTTTCTAAAACAGTTAAGCCACTTACTTTACCTGCTAAACTACTTAAAACATCAGAGTTATTAGCTTGAGTAAGTAATTTATTATCTATTACTCTATATGCAGAAGTAATTTCATCCTTTTTACGTTCTAAGCCTAAAGTTGTTACTACAACATCGTTTGATTCACTTTCTTTGGGAACCATTGTTATATTAATATTCTTTGGCTCATTTACATAAGCTTCGGAAGTAGAATACCCTTTAAAAGAATAGGTTAAAACTTCTCCAGTATTAACTGCTATAGAATAATTACCATTTACATTAGTTTCTGTTCCTGTTGTTGTCCCTTTTACTAAAATACTTACATTAGGAAATGGGTTCCCGTCTTCATCTAAAATTACTCCAGATACATTAATTTGATCTATAGCAGGAGCATCTTGTCCATAAGCCTGTACTGAGATAAAAGTTACAAGTAAGAGTTTGAATATTGTTTTCATAAGTTAATTAATTTAGTTTAAAGTAAAACTATAATTAAAGATACTAAAAATAAAAAGCAATTGAGTGAAACACTCTTTCTAATGAGTAAACCCTACTTTTGTTTAAGTAAAGTGGATTTCACTTCTTCTTTTATAACTAATGATTCAATGTCTCATTTATCATCTCCAATTTTTATAGTTGGAATGTCTTGAGCATGTACATTAAATGTAACTAACATGAATCATAGCATTCGTAAAACATATTTCATGGTTTTCTGTGCTTTATTAGTCTTTTATAATTGAAATTAATTCTGGCAATAATGTAATTGCAGTTATTAAAACTCCATTATTTTTAGGTTTAGGTTCTGTATCGGTTTTAGTTACTGCTAATGTACTAGATACTGTAGGTTGTTTAGATGTTAACGCTTTTGGGTTTCTAACCATTACTATTGTATTTATTTCTTCTTCATTAAATTGCTCTTGTGCTAGTTTGTAGGCTAATGTAATACCATCTTTATGTTGTTTTGTGATATTAGATTTTATGTCGTTAAGTGTATACAGAATTCTTTTTATTTCTTTTGCTGAAATACTTTCTAAGAGTATACCATTTTGCCCCGAGTACACAACAATAGTAATTGTATCTTCTTTTGTTAGTCTTTTACTTAACAACTTAAAGCTTTGTTGTAAAACGATCTTATCTTCTTGTGAGAAGTTTTTGGTTGTTGTTTCTATTAAAAACAAAGTGTTTTTTACTAAGTTTATTGTATTTTCTTTTGGTTTTTCTGTTGCTGGAAAATAATCTGCTACAAATGTGATTAAGTTATCTATTTCAACAGATTCTGTTTTTAAATTTATGCTTTGTGCATTAACAATAGTTATACTCAATACTGCAATTAGTGTGGTTATTATATGTTTCATAATTTTGTGTTTTAATTACAATAAAGTTATGCTTAAAAAGCACTTTAAAAAACTTATATTGAGGGAACTACTCTTTTTACTGAGGGAAGTTATAAACTAAAAAAAGGTTAAGTATTTACTTAACCTTTACTCTACAAAATAGATTGCAACATATACCATTTACCCACCAGTATTTGGCTAAAAAGCTGCTACACTATTTTACTGTAGAAATTAACCTAATAAATTCTGCTCTGTAGCCATCTTTATCATCGCCTCTTCCTGCTTCTGCTAGAGCTATTACGTCTTCTATTTTTGAGTTATTATGAAATTGCGATGCTCTTAATTGCATTCCGAATAATGCAACCGATGCAGCAAATTTCATATCTTCAGATGCTTCTGTTACTTCATCTTTTGTTATTTGCATGAGTTCTATACTTTTGTCTCCATCTGGTTTTTTATATCTAAACTTAACTGTCATTAATTCATCTGCATATACGTCTGTTATTTTTGTCTTTGTGTATTTTAAATTGGTCACTTCTTTTAAATAATCACTTTTTGAACCTACTGGTATTACTTCGTATAATCCTGTTACGTTATGTCCGCTTCCTAATTCTCCAGCATCTTTAGTATCATCTACAAAATCTTCGTTTGCTAATAGTCTATTTTCGTAACCAATTAATCGGTAGGCTTGTACTTTAGCTGGATTAAATTCTACTTGTATTTTAACGTCTTTAGCAATAGTAAATAGTGTGCCTCCAAATTCTTTTCCAAAAATTAGTTTTGCTTCTTGCATAGTATCTATATATGCATGGTTTCCATTACCTTTGTCTGCCAAGGTTTCTAATTTAGAGTCTTTATAGTTGCCATATCCGAACCCTAAAACGGATAAAAACACTCCTGTTTTTCTTTTTTCTACTATTAACTTTTCCATCGCCTCATTACTCGATGCCCCTACATTAAAATCACCATCTGTTGCTAATATTATTCTATTGTTTCCGCCTTTTTTAAAATGTTGTTGCGCCAATTTGTATGCTAATTCTATGCCTTGTCCTCCAGCTGTAGAGCCTCCTGCTCTTAAATTATCTAATGCTTTTATAATTACGTCTTTATTTCTTCCAGAGGTTGGTTCTAATACTACTCCAGCTGCTCCTGCATAAACAACTATAGCAACATTGTCTTTATCTCTTAATTGATTTACTAATAGTTTAAAAGCCGATTTAAGTAATGGTAGTTTTTTTGTTGAATGCATAGAGCCAGATACGTCTATTAAAAATGTAAGATTAGATGCTGGTAGTGCTTCGTTTTTATATGTTTTGCCTTGTAACCCCACTTTTATCAATTTCGTGTCTTTGTTCCATGGTGTTTTTGCAACTTCTGTATTAATAGAAAATGGGTGTTCTCCTTTTGGTTGCGGGTAATTATAATTGAAATAGTTTACCATTTCTTCTATTTTAACTGCATCTGCTGGTACAAATTGTCCATTATTAATTAAACGTCTCACATTACTGTATGATGCTTTATCTACATCTATAGAAAATGTTGATAATGGCTCCAATACTGCTCTTTTAAATTTATTTTCATGGATTTTAGAGTATGATTCGTTATCCATTTTTACTGACTCTGGCTTTTCTATTTGTTTTATATGTAATTTTTGTTGCTTATTACTTAAGCTTTTATAATTTCCTTTTTTAGTATTTACAACTATAACTCCATTTCCACCTTGCGAGCCATATAATGCTGCTCCTCTAGCGCCTTTAATAACATTTACAGATTTTATTTTTCTAGGTTTTATTTTATTTAGTTCTGCAGTAGTAGCAATTACACCATCTATTACAATTAATGCTTGGTTTCCTTCTGTTATAGAACGATTTCCGCGTAATACAATTTTAGTACCTCTGCTTACAGAGTTAGTGTTTTGCGTTATTTGCAAGCCTGATACTTTTCCTGCTAGACCATTAACTACATTTGGGTTATTTGTTTTGGTTAAGGCTTCTGTTTTTACTTCTTGATATGCATAAGTTACTTCGTCTTTCTTTCGTTTTATACCTAATGTAGTAACGACAACTTCCTCTAAAGCTGTATTATCTAATTCTAGATTAAAGCTTATTGTTTTTGAGTCTCCTACAATTTTATCTGTAGTTTTATATCCTAATGAAAAGTACCTTAATATATTTCCTTTATTGGCTTGTATGGCATATTTTCCATCAAAATCAGTTTGAGTTTTAACTTTTGTTCCTACTTTAACAATAGTTACTCCTGGGAGTGGTGCTCCTAATTCATCTGTTATTATCCCAGATATTGTTTTTTCTTGTGCTTGTAGTTGAAGCGTGAATAACAAGAAAAAGAATAGTCCTGTTATTTGTTTTGCAATAGTTAATGTTTTCATGGCTAATGTTTTAAATTCGAAGTAAAACTATAACCAAAGCCTGTATTACAAAACCGACATTGAGGGAATACATGCTTTCAATGAGGGAACTTGGAAAACAAAAAAGGTTAAGCACTAGCTTAACCTTTTATATTTACTGTTTTAATTTTTAATGTATTTGTATAAAATTTTACTTTATCTCTGTGTTAAATGGAAATAATAATTGCACTCCTTTTTGCTCTGTCATTGTCTTTATCTCCTTTAAAATCTTATAGTTTTCAACACCTAGCTCTTCTTCTAAAATAGATTCTTTAGACTTAATTAAACCAAACCCTTCTACTAACTCTTCTATTGTTTTTTCGTAAACTGGAAGTTCTTTTATTCTGTAATCTTCAATTTCTGCTAGTTCGGCAGCGTACTTTAAGGCATCATCTAACCCGCCTAACTCGTCTACTAATCCATTGTTTAAAGCATCGCTTCCAGTCCATACTCGTCCTTGCGCTATTGCTTTTACATCATCTTGTGTTAAGCCTTCTCTACCATCTGCTACACGCTGAGTAAATAACTCGTATACATCATTTATTCCTTCTTTTATAAATGCGCGTTGTTCTTCGCTTAATGGCTCGAAAAAACTATAGGTTACTGCATTTTTATTAGTTTTAACTTGCTCTGCATTAATTCCCATTTTATCTGCTAAGTCTTTTCCATTAGGCAAGGTACCAAAAACACCTATACTTCCTGTAATTGTAGTTGCTTCTGCAAAAATTTTATCGGCATTACATGCTATATAATAACCTCCTGAAGCAGCAACGTCTCCCATAGACACAATTACTGGCTTAACTTTTTTAGTGAGTTCTATTTCTCTCCAAATTAATTCGCTTGCTAGTGCGCTTCCTCCTGGTGAATTAATTCTTAAAACAATCGCTTTTATTTTATCGTCTTCTCTAGCTTTTTTAAGCGCTTCTCCCATAGTACCTTGCCCCACAAAGTTTTCATTCCCTTTTCCATAAATAATTTGTCCTTCTGCATAAATTACTGCTATTTTAGCTTTAGCAAATTGTATAGATTTTTTATCTGCTACATAATTAGAGTAATCTTCTATAGTAATTGTATTTATATTTTTATCTGCATCTATACCAATTGCTGCTTTTATAGCACTTTCATATTCGTCTCTGTAGGCAATTTTATCTATTAATTTAGCTTCTTTTGCCATGGTAGGTGTTCTTGCTAGTAAATTATCTGCTATTGTGTTTAAAGCATTTGTAGGTATATTTCTGCTTTGCGATATTTCAGATTTAATTTCGCTCCATAGCCCGTTTAAGTATACACTTATTTGTTCTCTGTTATTCTCACTCATTTCGTTTTCTAAGTAAGGCTCAACAGCACTTTTATATTTTCCAAGTCGTATTACTTCCATTTTCAATCCTGTTTTTTCTTGAAAATCTTTGTAATACAATCGTTCTGTAGACAGCCCTTTAAACTCCATAATACCAACAGGATTCATATAAATGGTATCTGCAATAGAACTTAAATAGTAATCTTTTTGGCTATATACATCGGCATAAGCTGTTATAAATTTTCCAGATTCTTTAAATTTTAATAGTGCATCTCTAATAGCTTTTGTTTGTGAGACTCCCGCCATTAAAAAGTTACTATCTATAGATATTCCTTTTATTTTAGAATCGGTTGCGGCATAATCTATTGCGTTAATAATGTCGAATAGTCCATTTTTATTAGTTTCATCTAAAAATGGGTATTCTTTAAATACAGTTTTTGCGGCATAGTCTTTTATAGGAAAATCTAATTTTAAGTCTAATACAGATTGCTCTTTAACTGTAATAATATTTTCTGAAGAGGCTCCTGCAAAAATGCCTATAATTAATAATAGACCAAAACAGATTCCGAAAAAAACGAAGATTCCTGTAACTGTAGCTAATACGCGTTTTATAAAATTCATTATAATTTATCTTTTTTAATTAGTAGTTGTAACATCTGTTTTGTTACAGTATTATTTACTTTAATTTTTCTAACGTTTTTTTACGTTGAATTTTCCCTGAAGTCGTTTCTGAAAATTGAGAAATATTGTATATTTTCTTAGGTTTCTCATGTGCTTTTAACTCACTAAAAACAGAATTATTAATAGTGTAATCTCCTTCTAATACTAGTATAATTTTCTCTCCTAATCGTTCATCTTTTTCTGATGCTATAAAGAAACGGGGTATTACCTTTTCTTTTAACTTATTTTCTAGTTGCTCTGGGAATACTTTAATACCACCTGTATTTATAACATTATCAAAACGTCCCAACCATTTAAAGGCTTTTTCATTTTCTATAATAACATTATCATTTGTTACTATTGTACTTGATGTAATACTTGGTGCTTCTATTATTAGACAACCTCTTTTATCTTGAGAAATACGTACATTAGGTAACGTTTTAAATGTTTGAGTTTTGCCTTTTCCGTTTATTTGTTTTACTGCAACATGAGATACTGTTTCTGTCATCCCATAGGTTTCATAAATTCTAGTTTTTAAATCTTGTATTGTATTTGTTAACGCTTTAGAAACTGGTGCACCACCTACAATAAGTTGTTTTATTTTACCTAACTTATTTATATTGCTCTGCAATTGCATAGGCACCATTGCAGAAAAATCGTACACTTTTGTTTCGTTAATGCTAAGACTAGATTTTGGTTCAATTATGTCTAATTCTAAGCCTAGTACAAAAGCTCTAACAAGCATCATTTTTCCTGCTATGTAAGAGGCTGGCAAGCATAATAGAGTACTGTTTCCAGGACGCAATCCAAAGAAATCACCTGTAGCTATGGCTGAATTTACCATTGCTTGTTTACTTAGTTTTATCGTTTTTGGTTGACCTGTAGACCCAGATGTTTTTGCTAAAAGATATGGGGTGTTGTCTTGCCAATCTAGTATAAAATCTCCTATTTCTTTTTGATAGTTTTCGCCTTCCTTTATTAAACTATAGGCTAATTCGTTAAGGTTTTGATATGAATAATGTATTTTATTATATCGAAATCGATTATGTACTTTATTATATTTAGGTACCACTACTCTCCTATTTTATTTATATCCTCAAGTACAGGAGCTTCTACAGCTCCCAATAGTTTATCTTTCCAATTGGTCCATTTGTATTTTTTACTAAAAATAAATAGTAAAATTGGAAAAATTATAAATACAGGTAATACAAGATCTAGGAATCCTAAAGTTGGCTCAGAAACATCTTTTAAAACCGAATGTGTTTGAAAAGCAGTCCAATTTGCTGTTACTAAAAGTGCTGTAAATAGATTATTAGCGGCATGAAATCCTAGAGCCAATTCCATACCCTCATCCATTAAAGTAATTATTCCTAAAAATAACCCTGTTCCTATGTAATAAATCATGATGGTGTACCCTAGTTTTTCAACTTCTGGGTTAGCGATATGTAATAACCCAAAAATTAATGATGTTATTAATAATGGCGCCCATTTATTCTTTGTTACAACACCAATTCCTTGCATTAAATAGCCTCTAAATAAATACTCTTCGAAACTTGTTTGAAATGGAATTAATACTATAGCAATTATTGCTAGAATTATAAATCGGTTTAACTCAAAATTATTAACATAATCATCTGGGTTTGAATAATAATCAAAAAGGACCATACTAGAAGATAAAATTCCCCAGAAGAAAAAAGAAAATATTATACGTTTCCAATCTATT
This sequence comes from Pontimicrobium sp. MEBiC06410, assembly GCF_053601615.1. NCBI lineage: Bacteria > Pseudomonadati > Bacteroidota > Flavobacteriia > Flavobacteriales > Flavobacteriaceae > Pontimicrobium > Pontimicrobium sp. MEBiC06410. The sequence goes on along the minus strand of NZ_JBSHNT010000143.1, from coordinate 44,867 downwards.
TTCTCTCGTGCTGTTGTTAAATGAGTAATTGTTTGCTTGTGTAATGCTTTTACAACTATAAATAACCCTATTAAACCTATAGCAAATGATAATAGCAATAAAAAGAGATTTAAATTAGGTTCTAATACAGACATCATTGTAGCTTGATCTATATTTGTAAAATCATCTCCATCCTTTATCATTTTCCCCATAATCACCACAGTATAGGGTACTTGACCTATAAAAGAAGCTATAATTATTAAAATTGTACCTATAAAGTACCTCCACCAATCGTGTAAAACATTAAATGCTTGCGCTATATACATATATTATATTTTAAATTTCCAATTGTTATTTATATTGTATTGCAATGTACCATTTTTTACTTGCAACGGAGAATCGAAGTTATTTGTAAATAAGCTTCCTGTTCCTAGCCCTTGTGGCATTTTATTTTGTTTTAAATAGGTGTATTGAGCAATAGCATTTAACCCTACATTACTTTCTAATGCGCTAGTAATCCACCAGCCTATGTTATGGTTTTCGGCTAAATTAATCCACTCATTACTACCCGCAAAACCTCCAATAAAACTAGGTTTTAAAATAATATATTGGGGCTTAATTATGTTTAGTAATTCTTCTTTTTTAGTTATAGAGAAAACGCCTATCAATTCTTCATCTAAGGCAATTGGTAGAGGTGTTACTTCACATAGCTTAGCCATGTCCTCAAATTGTCCTTGTTTTATAGGTTGTTCTATAGAGTGTAGTTTAAACTCGGACAGTTGTTTTAACTTTTCTAAAGCTTCTTTTGGGGCAAAAGCGCCATTAGCATCTACTCTTAATTCTATATCGTTTTCACTAAAGTTATTACGTATAGATTTTAAAAGGCTTAGTTCTGTTTTAAAATCTATAGCTCCTATTTTCATTTTAATACATGAAAAACCTGCTTCAATTTTTTCTTGTATTTGCTGTTTCATAAAAGCTTCTGTCCCCATCCAAATCAATCCATTTATAGGAATCGCTTCTTGACCTACTGTAAATTTTGAAGGGAATAAATTGAATTGATTTTCAGATTTTAATGACATAAAAGCCATTTCTAATCCAATTTGAATACTAGGAAACGCTATATTTTCTACTAAAAGAGCATCTAATCCTTTATCTATATTTTGGCATGTGTGTACTAATTGCTGTTCGTAATCCGCTCTATCATCAATAGATAACCCTCTAAGAATACCACATTCTCCTATTCCTGTTTTTCCGTTTTGGTTTAATATAATAAACCAAGTTTCCTTTGTTTTTAAAATGCCTCGTGAAGTCCCGCTAGGCATTTTAAAGTTAAGGTTGTATTTATGGTAAGTTGCTGTCATATTATACATCAAAAATACTTAAATTTATTTAGTAAATTAGCGACTATAATTACATTTAATAATGACAGATTTCCCCGATATAATCTTATTTGCTATTCCTTTTTTTATACTTGCTATGTTACTAGAATTATATGTAACTATTAAACAAGGCATTAAAGGTTATGAGGTTAAAGATTCTTTAGCGTCTATTAGTATGGGACTCGGTAATGTTTTCTTAGGTTTTTTAAGTAAAGTGCTTGTTATAGTATCGTTCTTTTATATTTACGATAATTATAGATTTTTTACAATTCCGGTTACATGGTGGAGTTTTATACTTATACTATTTGCAGATGATTTTGCATATTATTGGTTTCACCGTATTTCTCATGAGTGTAGGTTATTTTGGGCTTCTCACATTATACATCATTCTTCTCAGCATTACAATTTAAGTACAGCGCTTCGCCAAACATGGTCTGGTGGTTTTTACACATTTATTTTTTGGTTATGGTTACCGCTTTTAGGATTTCATCCTGCGATGATTATGTTCCAAATGTCTGTTAGTTTACTTTACCAGTTTTGGATACATACTGAAGCCATAGATAAACTTCCTAAATGGTTTGAGGCAGTAATGAATACGCCGTCTCATCATAGAGTTCACCACGGTAGTAATCCTCTTTATTTAGATAGAAACCATGCTGGTATTTTTATTATTTGGGATAAGTTATTTAAAACGTTCCAGCCAGAACTTAAAGAAGAAAAAGTAGTCTATGGGCTTACCGTTAATATAAATACCTACAACCCTATTAAAATTGCTTTTTTAGAATGGATTGCCATGTTTAAAGATGTAATTTCTGGAAAAAAATCTTTCTCTAGCAGATTACAATATTTTTTTAAGCCTCCGGGTTGGAGGCATGATGGTAGTGGTAAAGTTTCGGATGATTTAAGAGATGAATGGCTTAAAGAAAACAAATTATAGCGTTATACTTTCTCCTATCTCTAACAGTGTTAAGGTTTTATTTTTATTTGCAAACTGTTGTTTAGCTTCTTCTTTGTTTATTTCTATATATCCAAATGTATCGAAGTGGTAACCAAGAATAGTATTACACTCAACAAAATCACTGGCTAAAACTGCATCTTCTATTCCCATTGTAAAGTTATCTCCTATTGGTAGAATAGCTAAGTCTAGTTTTGTTTGTAATGGAATTAACTTCATATCAAATGTTAATGCTGTGTCTCCTGCTATATAAATATTTTTATGTTTAGTTTCAATTACAAATCCACCAGGTTGTCCTCCATAACTACCATCTGGAAAAGAAGAGGTGTGTATTGCATTAACATATTTCACTTTACCAAACTCAAATTGCCAAGTTCCTCCATGGTTCATAGGGTGACCTTCTATATCTTTAGCACCAAAATGCGTAACAATTTCATAGTTAGAAACTACTTTTGCGTTCGTGCGTTTTGCAATGGCTTCTACATCTAAAATATGGTCTTGATGTGCATGTGTTATTAAAATATAATCTGCCTTTAAATCATCAATTTTTATATGAGATGCTTTAGGGTTTCCTGTAATAAACGGGTCTACTAATATAGTTACATCGTTTATTTCTATTTGTAATGTTGCGTGGCCTAAAAATGTAATTTTCATGACTATTATTGTTTAAATGACTTATAATAAATGCCCTATTCCTAATAATAATGCTAGTGCTACTGTAGACAATGCTAGTTTTTTTAATTCAGGATCAAATTGTTTAGGAACAGTATTTTTTCTAACAAAATTTATATGTTTAAATAAGGGTATGTAAGCTATAAAAAATATAAGATTAAATGGTGATGTGTAATATAGAATGCCAAATAAAAAGGATAAAACGATAGCGCCTATTACTAATAGTAAATGGTATTGTTTTGCTTTTTGCTTTCCTAGCTTTACAGCTAGTGTTATTTTATTGGCTTTTGCATCGCTTTCTATATCTCTCATGTTATTAAGATTTAGCACGCCTGCACTTAACAAACCAATACTAATGGCTGGTAAAAATACAACATGATCTATTCGCTTTGCAAATAATATATAACAGCCTACTACACTAACTAAACCAAAAAAAATGAATACAAATACATCTCCTAAGCCTTTATAACCATAGGCTTTTTCTCCCATAGTATATTTCATTGCTGCAAATACAGACATTAATCCTAATGCCATAAAAAATAGAGCATATAACAAGTGTTTAACTCCAAATGAAGTATATATTAGGCTTATTGTTAATGTTATACTTAGTAATATATTAATTTTTATAGCCCCTAGCATTTGGTTTGGTGTAATTGCCCCACTTTGTAAAGCACGTTCTGGCCCAATTCTATCATCATTATCGGTACCTTTTACGCCATCTCCATAATCGTTAGCTAGATTGGAAAGAATTTGAAAGCTTAGGGTTGTTAAAATTGCTAGGGTAAATATTTCCCAAGAGAACACTCCATTATATTCTGCTAAACATCCAGCTACAATAATTCCAGATATAGATAATGGTAATGTTCTTAGTCTAAAAGCAGATAACCATACAGAAAGTTGTTTCATATATTATAAGCCTAAGGAATCCATTGTTTTGGGAAGTTTGGCTTACGCTTTTCTAAAAAAGCATCTCGTCCTTCTTTTGCTTCATCTGTCATATAGGCTAAACGTGTTGCTTCTCCAGCAAATACTTGTTGTCCAACCATGCCATCGTCTGTTAAATTCATAGCAAATTTTAACATTTTAATAGAGGTAGGTGATTTTGTTAAAATCTCTTGAGCCCATTCATATGCAGTTGCTTCTAATTCTTCATGAGGAATAACTGCATTAACCATTCCCATTTCGTAAGCTTCTTGTGCAGAATAATTTCTTCCTAAAAAGAAAATCTCTCTCGCTTTTTTCTGTCCTACCATTTTTGCTAAATAGGCAGAGCCATATCCACCATCAAAACTAGTTACATCGGCATCTGTTTGCTTAAATATAGCATGTTCTTTACTCGCTAAAGTTAAATCGCATACAACATGCAAACTATGTCCTCCTCCAACGGCCCATCCTGGTACTACAGCAATAACTGCCTTTGGCATAAAACGAATTAAACGTTGTACTTCTAGTATATTTAAACGATGGTACCCATCTTCTCCAACATAGCCTTGATGACCTCTTGCTTTTTGATCGCCTCCAGAACAAAAGGAATATACGCCATCTTTAGTAGATGGGCCTTCGGCCGATAGTAATACAACTCCTATACTCGTATCTTCCTGTGCATCATAAAATGCATCATATAATTCCTTAGTAGTTTTTGGTCTAAATGCATTTCTTACATTAGGTCTATTAAAAGCTATTCGGGCTACTCCATTACATTTATTATATGTAATATCCTCATAGTCTTTAGCTTTTATCCATTTAATTTCGCTCATTATAATTTCAAATTTTTGGAGCATAAAAATACGGAAAATAGAATTTATCCAACTATATTTTCAATCTTAATTGGTTGTTTTAAACAAAGTAAAAACAGGAATTACTCTCTATTTACGACTATACATTCAATCAACAGATTAAAACATAAAACACTAAAAATAAATGATTTACACATTATTATTTGTAAGTAAAATCTTCCACAAAATTGCATTAATCGGTAAAATAACCTTTTAAACGATTTAATATTTCAATTATGAATTGCTAAACTAACAATACAATGTATGCATTGTAAATTTGTATACCCTCAAGATTATAGCTAAAAATATTAATTATTAAGACATTAGATATGACAATAAGAAATTCTAAAATATCGAACTTAATCGAAGATGTTTATTTATCTAAATACGGAAACTATTATTTTTTTAAAGACTTTATAGTTTCTGAAATTAATGAAGGTGTTGTTTTTACCTGGGAGGTTGCTCAAGATTTACTGCCTGCTATATTTAAACATTATGGAAAAACCCCCTCTTTATGCTACATTACAAATAGAGTAAATAATTACTCTGTAAACCCTGCTGATTGGTACAAATTTTTTAATAGTAATAATAGGAGTTGTTTAAAAGGGTATGCTATGGTTACTTATACTGAAGCTGGTTGGGTAAACTCGGTTATAGAAAAATTATTTGTACAAACGGAAGTTGAAAATTTTAATAGTTTACAAAAGGCTATAAATTGGGTTAAGCAAATAAGTTTATAGTATTCTGTTTATGCATGCACACAATTAAATCATTAAACAAGTTAGGAGTGATTTTATTTTAAAAACTTATAAAAAAATCATATATAATTTATAGTGTAACACTGTAATATCCAAACGCCAAACATCTTTAATAAATGAAAATAGAAGACTCTAATTTAGCTGACTTCATTGAAGATATCCACATATCGGATAATGGAACTTATTATTTTTTTGAAAACTTTATCATTGCAGAAATAAATGAGGGTGTTACTTATACTTGGGATTCTGCTCAAGATGTTATAAAAGCTGTATTAGAGCATTATGGTGAAAATCCATCTGTTAGTTACATAACAAATAGGGTTAATAAATATGAAGTAAGGCCTTCTGATTGGTTAAAGTTTTTTAAAAACAGTTACTTTATAAATGGCTATGCTATTGTTTCTTATACAGAAAGAGGCTGGATTAATGCCATTTTAGAGAAGTTTTTTTTATCTACAAAAGTAGAGTACTTTTCCGATTTATATGAAGCTGTTGAGTGGGCTAAAAAACTACCCAATAATAAAAATAAAACTAATAGCTTTTTAAGCTTTTAACTCAATTCTTATTTTTAGTTTATTTCTTTTTTATACTTTAGTGTATCTAATAAATGATACACTAAATTATGAAACATTCAATTTTACTCTCCCTTTTCTTTTTATTTTCCATTTCTATATTCTCTCAAGAGTACGACTTTAAAACAGTAGTAGATTTAGATGCTACTGATGTTATTAGCCAAGGAAATACAGGAACTTGTTGGAGTTTTTCTACATCTTCGTTTTTAGAAAGTGAAATTATGAGGCTAACGGGGAAACAGATTGATTTATCTGAGATGTATACCGTTAGACAAACTTATCCTAAAAAGGCTTGGAACTATGTTATGAGACAAGGTAAAGCACAATTTAGTGAGGGTGGTTTAGCTCATGATGTTTTAAATAGTGTTGCAGAATATGGTTTGGTTCCTGTTAGTGCTTATTCTGGATTAAAAAATGATTCAAAAAAACATAACCACTCTAAAATGGTTAAAGATATTAAAGCTGTTTTAACTGCTTATATTAAAGAATCTAAAACAGATTGGAAACAAGAAACTAATGCTATTTTAGATGATGCTCTTGGTAAAAATGTTTCGACTTTTACTTACGAAAGTGTTGAGTACACACCTCTTACTTTTTTAGAAATGACAAAAATTAAAACGGAAGATTATGTTAACTTAACAAGTTTTACGCATAAACCGTTATATTCAAACTTTATATTAAATATTCCTGATAACTTTTCTAATGGTAGTTTTTATAATGTTTCGTTAGACGAATTAATTGATACAATAGATAATGCTTTAAAAAATGGATATACTATTGAGTTGGATTGTGATGTAAGTGAAAAAACATTTTCTGCCCAAAATAGTATTGCTGTGGTGCCACATAATGCTAGTGAAAATGAACGTGCATTAAAAAATACCGTTAAAGAGCTAGATATTACACCTGAGTTAAGACAACAAGAATTTGAAAATTACAACACTACAGATGATCACTTAATGCATATTACCGGATTAGTAAAAGACCAAAATGGTACTAAATATTATAAAGTAAAAAACTCTTGGGGTAAAATTGGTAAAGGTGGTTACATATACATGAGTGAAGCATACATGCGCTTAAAAACCATATCTATTACCCTACACAAGGATGCGTTAAAACCAACTTTAGCAAAAAAATTAAACTAGGTAGATTCCGTCTTTTTTAATAGTTATTAACTTTTGCTTGTATAAAGATCCTATAGCTTTTTTAAAATTCTTTTTACTCATCTGGAGCTGTTCTTTTATAGCTTCAGGTGATGATTTATCGTGCAACGGAAGGTAGTTTGAATTATCTTCTAGAGCTTTTAAAATTAACTCCGCATTTGGTTCTATATTTCTATATCCAATTTGTCCTAAAGTAATATCTATTTTATTTCCTGGACGTATTTTTTTCACAACGCCTTTAAGCTTATCTCCTACGCTTAAATCTTGAAAAATACTATCCTTATATATTAATCCAAAATGATTATTATTTACAATAACATTCATACCAATATCACTAGGATGCGAAACAATAATATCTACTGTATCGAATTCTGAGACTGTTAGCTCTGCATTGTTTAAAAAGCGATTGGTTTTACTAGATGCTACCAAACGTTCTGTTTTCTCATCCATATAGCAGTGTACTAAATACCAACCTCCTTTTTTCATAGGAAAAACCTGCTCTTTAAATGGGCAAAACAGTTCTTTAACCAATCCCCAATCTAAAAATGCACCGTGTTTGGTTACATCGTTACATCGTAATACAGCAAATTCACCTACTGTAATATAAGGCGCATCTGTTGTTGCTATAATTCGCTCTTCGTTATCTAAATAAATAAAGACTTCTATAGTATCTCCAATTTCAAAATGTTCAGGTACATATCTATTGGGTAATAAAACTTCGTTCTCGTCTGCATCTCCTAGAAATAAACCTGGTTCTGTATCTCTTAAAATCTCTAAAGTATTGTATTGTCCTATATTTATCATTTTGCAAAGGTAGTAATATAAAAAAAGCGTTACAACTACATTGCAACGCTTTTATAAATTATAATTTTAAGCTTTTTATTAATTATAAACAGCTTCTTTTTTAAAGTGCTTAGCTAGTAAGTAGTATACTACAGCTCTATACTTTGTTCTGTTAGAACGTCCATATTTTTCCATAACATCGTCTATAGCTTTATCTAAATCTGCACTATCAGCTAGGCCTAATTTTTTAATTAAAAAATTGTTTTTTACTGTAGCCAATTCAGATTCATCTGTACCAGAAACAGTAGAAGAGTCTTTATTGTAAATTGATGGTCCACAACCAACTGTTACTTTAGTTAAAAAATCCATATCTGGTTCTACACCACACTTATCTTTTAAGTCTGCTGCGTATTTTACGATAAGCTCGTCACGTTTACTCATAATGTCTAAATTGTTTTAATTATTTATTGGTTACTAAATATACAAATTTTTTACGCCAATCATTTTTTAGTTAATTTTTTTTTTCGATATGATATCGATAAAAACCAAATAAAACGGGCAAACTACTTAATAACCTTGAAATAATCCAGTAAAATAGAATCATTAACTTCGCTAGGTGTAAATACTTCTAATAGCTTAGGTTTATTAGAATCTTCATAAAAATCGTGTAAACTAGTAAGTAAATTTCTCTCTGTATTAGCCTTTAAATATTCAAACCCAAACATTTCACATAGGTGTGATGCATTTAAATCATGTTTAGTTTCAAAATAAGTATCAAAGTTTTCTGTGTTCTTATGTCCAGGAAGAATTCTAAAAATACCACCTCCTAAGTTATTTATAATTATAATTCTAAAGTTTTTTGGGATGTAATTGTTCCACAGCGCATTACTATCGTAAAAGAAGCTTAAATCTCCTGTTATAAATACAGTTTGTTTACTAGAAACTATAGCTGCTCCAATTGCTGTACTTGTACTACCATCAATACCACTAGTGCCTCTATTACAAAAAACCTCTACTGTTTTATTAATATCGAACAGTTGCAAATACCGTATAGCAGAGCTGTTACCTACTTGAAGTAATCTGTTATTTGGTATTGTCTTTAATACTATATTAAACACCTTAAAATCTGAAAAAGGAATTTGTTTTATGTATTCTTCGTGTTTAGTTCTTCTCGTTAGCATTACAGATTGCCAATACTTATTGTAAGTGCTATCTGTAGCTTTAATGTATTTAAAAAAATGATTGAAAAAATAATTTTCAGACATTTTAAAGTGCTTACTTAACACATAAAAAGTATCATTTGCTCTCGTTTCACCTACATGCCAATGTTCTTTTGGTGGATAGTCTCTTAAAAATCGTTTTATTTTTTTTGAAACTACCAAGCCTCCAAAGGTTAACAGTATATCTGGTTTTAATTGTTCGAACTCGGTATCTGTTAATGGTGCTATTAATTTATCTATACTTGGAAAAAACGAGTTGTGATGCAAATTAGATGTTGTTTCCGTTAGTACTATAACACTATCGTCTTCTGCTAATTTATTTAAAAATTGTTGTTCTATGGTGTTTGGTGGGTTAACGCCTACTAAAATAAGTTTTCGCTTTGCTTTATTCCATAGTTTAGCAAATTCATTATAATCTTCATTAAGTATTTCTGGAGTTACTGGTTTTATAACTTGTGGTGTTACAGACAAAGTTTCTACTCTATCGTATAAAGGTTCTTCAAAAGGGATATTAATATGCACAGGCCCGTTTTGTATTAACGCTCTATTTAATGCTTTGTTTATCTCTACCTCGTTTTGTTCCTGAATACTTTGTTGTAATCCTAAATATTTTTCAAGTTTATTTTCTATACTTTTTATTATAGGCAATTCATTTTCATTGTCTTTAAACGTTTGGCCTTCTTTTAAATCTTGTTTTAAATTAGCAGAATATAGTATATGGTTTTTATAGATATTTTCTTGATTAATTGTTTGCCCATCTCCTATACCTACTAAATATTTAGGTCTATCTGCAGACAATACTACTAAAGGAATATTGCTATAATATGCTTCAGATATTGCGGGGTAATAATTTAACAGAGCACTACCTGACGAACATACTAAAGCTACAGGCATTTTGGTTTGTTGTGCTATTCCTAATGCAAAAAAACCAGCACAACGCTCATCTACTATGCTATAGCATTTAAAAAAAGAATCGTGAGTAAAACCTATGGTTAAAGGTGCGTTTCTGCTGCCTGGAGATAATATTATATGTTTAATATTTTTAGCTTTACAAAGTGTTATTACTGTTTGAGCTAAAGGGATTTTAGGGTATATCATAGTTAAGATAAAATCTTATACCATTTGCTAATTAAAACTTCTAAAATTAAGTGTTAGTTGGTATCTTACAAAAATACGAAATATTATAAAATAGTTTTTACAGTTAGTGTTTTATTCACTGTTTCTTCCCATTCTTTTTCTGGAATAGAATCTTTGGTTATACCACCACCCACATATACTGTAACTTCAGTATCTGTATATTTCATGCAACGTAAGTTTACAAAAAGGTTTGTAACTGTTTTTAAAGTATTGTAGGCGTTATTTTCTACATTTCTCCTATTAGCATTTCGTGTTATATTTTCTTTAAGGTTTAACTCTCCTAAAAAACCTGTATAAAATTCACGATTATAATTTTCGTTCTCTAAAATAAATTGCTTGGCTTTAATTTTTGGCATTCCACAAACTGCTGGTGTTGGGTGTAATGCTAGTAGTACCGCTTTTAAGTTTTTTTTATCTTTTTCTAAAGTGCCTCGCAGTTCTGTTTTTATATGTAATAAGTTACCTGCTTTAAGTGTTTCTGTCTTGCCTATACTTAACTGCTTTACTAATGGTGTTATATTATCTACTATAAAATCTGTAACTAGTTTCTGCTCTATAGATTCTTTATTTCCCCAAATAACCTCTGTAGTGCCTTTATATTGTTGAGTTCCTGCCAAAGCCATTGTAGATAACTGGTTGCCTTGTACTTTTAATAATGTTTCTGGAGTTGCCCCAAGCCAAAGCCCTATTTTTGGGTGATACCAACAATATACAAATGCTTTTTTATATTTATTTAAAAGCTTCTTTAATAATTGAATAGCATCTGTTTTTGAGGTCTTTACTTTTTCTTTTCTAGATATTACAACTTTTTTAAATGCATTGTCTGCAACTATTGTTTTTATTGCATTGTCTACTAAACTAATATGAAATAGTTTTGCTGGATTTATACTAGTTTCTGTTTCTGTTATTATTTCAGAAATATTACTTTCTAATGGATTAGAAATATACTTTGCTTCAATAACTTCGGAATTTTTTACAGGTATTAGTATAGTATCGTTTTCTGAATTAAATGGAGCAAATATAAATCCGCTATCATTAAAGTTTTCAGTTTTATATACTATATCATCATTTTGAAGCATAGCTTTTATAGAAATAGTATTAGGTTTTCTATATACTACAAAAGGTAATGCTTTTGTATAGTGAGTAGTAATGGCACTAAAAAATTGTTCTTGATCCATAACCTACTTTTTTGGCAGTGTTATGGTAGATAACTTACAAATAGATATTAAATTATTGTTATCATCGGTTATAGAAATATTTAATAATTGTGTTGTTCTTCCTTTATGTATAAAAGTAGATTTAGCATATACATAGCCTTCTTTAACACTTTTTAAATGGTTTGCTGTAATTTCTATACCTCTAACCATTGTATTTTTAGTATCTAAAAATAAATGGGAAGCAAAACTACCAACACTTTCTGCTAATGCTGCTGTTGCTCCTCCATGCAAAACTCCATCTGGTTGATAAACGCTAGAATTAACAGGCATTCTAGCTACAACAAAATCGTCACCATAATCTATAAACTCTATATTTAAGGTTTCCATTAATGTATTTTTACAAATTGCATTTGCTTTTGCTAAAATGGCTGCTTTAGATAATTGCATAGTAGTAAATATTTATTGAACTTTACGCTGCGAAAATACAAAAAGCTAAACCTAAAATGAATACTACACTAAAAGAAATATCTTATAATACTACAAAGCCTTATGCGACTTTAAACGCTCTTACAGAACATACAAAAACGGTATGGTTTGTTTGTCATGGTATGGGACATTTAAGTTATTATTTTTTAAGACATTTTAAGCATTTAAATCCAGATGAAAATTATATAATAGCACCACAAGCACCAAGTTTATATTACCAAGGTACTGCTTTTAAGCATGTTGGAGCAAGTTGGCTAACTCGTGAAAACACAATAGCTGAAACCGAAAATATTATGTTGTATTTTGATGCCATTTTAAAAACTGAAAACATACCTAATCATTTAAATTTAAATATACTAGGGTATTCTCAAGGTGTTAGCGTTGCCATGCGTTATGTTGCAAAAAGACAGTTACAGTGTTCTCAACTTATTTTACATTCTGGAGGAATTCCTAAAGAATTAGTGCCAGATGATTTTGAGTTTTTAAACACAAATGTTTCTTTAATTTATGGTACTAAAGATGAATACCTTAATGCCGAACGTATTGCTTATGAAACTGAAAGGGCTAATGCTTTATTTAAAAATAATGTAACTATTATTCCGTTTGATGGCACACATGAGGTTAATAATAGTATTATTACAAGTTTAGGTTAAATAATAATAATTATACGTGTATTATAAAACATTTTTTATGACTCCAACTTTAGAAAATAGTAGAGTAAAATTATCTCTTTTAAGTGTAGATAATTATACTCATTTAGTAGACATTGCTAAAGAGAAAGATCTTATTTATTACTCGCCTAGTGTAATTGCTTCTCCAAACCAATTAAAAACTTATGTTGAAACTGCCATTGCTGGTTTTAATAACAAGACTGTATTACCATTTATTATTTACGATAAAAAGAAGTTAGCTTATGCTGGTAGTACGCGTTTTGGGCTTATGGATTATAAAAATAAGGTTTTGCATATTGGATGGACTTGGTTAGGCAAGTCTTTTCAAGGTAGTGGTTTAAATACAAACATTAAATTTTTAATGTTACAATATGCTTTTGAAGTACTTAATTTTGAAAAGGTAGAGTTTCGTATAGATGAGCGAAACAATAAATCTAGAAGAGCTGTTGAAAAAATTGGAGGTATACTTGAAGGTATACTTCGTAAAAATACTGTTATGCAAGACGGTTTTAGACGAAATACTTGCTGTTATGGCATTTTAAAAGAGGAATGGCCAACTATTAAATCTAGTGTTTTTAAAGATTTAAGTTAATGTGTAGACTTCTTTTTCTAATGCTAATAAGTGAGCTAATTTACCATTAACATCTTTTACTGGAAAAATTTCTATATCGCATATATATTTTTCTCCATTTTTTCTATAGTTAATAATACGTTCTTTAATATGTAATTCTTCTGCAATATGGGTTCTAATTTTCTTTAATACTTCTTTTGAGGAATCTTGTCCTTGTAAAAAACTAGGTTTTTTTCCTTTTGCATAGTTAACCGGATAACCTGTCATGCTAATAAAACCTTTATTTACCCATTCTATCTCTTGAGCTATATTTGTTAATATAATGGCCTCAAATGTAGTATTGTTTAGAGTCTCTTCAATATTAAGATTCCAATGGTACCGTTCTTTAAATTCATTTAATACGGCTATTTCTGTATTTCGTATAAATGCTTCTGCTTGCTTATCTATAGCTTGTGTGTATATGTCCCAGCTTTTTAAAGGTCCTCGTAGTGTTTTATTACTCATTTGTTTCATTTTAATTGCTTTTAATGAAACTTAAATAGTATTTATAGATTACATACTATCAATTAGCTTCAAATCGCGAAAGCATTATTGCAAAATAATAAAGGCAAGTAATCTGGCTTATAATAATTTACTTATTAATTACAGTTGCGCGACAGCTTGCGATTTTAACACAATTCCTTTTATTGTTTGTAACAACCTTTATTTAATACAAAAATAAGTATTTAATTCTTTAAATCTTTAATTTTTTTCGAAACACTCCCGCGTTCTCCCAACCGTATAATACCAAGAATGATTCCTGCTATTTTTCCTGGGCTAGTTACAAGTTTTCCTTTTTTTGCTATTTTAAGGTCTCTTTCTGCTATAGTTGCTTTTATTTTATCTTCTGGTGTATTGGCCAATTGCACAGCAAATTTCCATGCTCCGTTTCTAGCTAAAACCATACTAAAATCTATAAGGAAGTCATCTACATCACGCGTCCACGTTAATATCTTTTTTAATGTAGGCCAAATCTTAGATAAATCGTCTTCTACTTCCATTACTAAAGCAGAAAGGATTGTATTTATTTTATTAAAGTCGCCTTTTAAATGCTCTATATCTTCTCCTTTTGAAACCTCAGCTGCTGCTATTCCTAAATCTAAATTAATATGAGCATTCATTCCTATTAACAGGTGTTGTAATACTATAGGCCAATAATTATTAGATAAATTAAACGCTTCTTGCCAAGAGTTAGTTACGGGATCTTGTTTTTCGTAAGCAAAATATGCTTCTAGATAGCGACTAGCAAAAATAACATCTAATCGTTCCATTCTAGGGCCATTATCAAAAATGTTATTCTGTATTCCTTCTTTTACTTTTATAGTGACTTTTCTATATAGCGTAGCAAAATATCCTAGCGGGTTATTATCGTCTTGAGATTTTAAAATGATAGCATCTAAATATATAATAACTTGGTCAATAGTTTGTATAGATTCCAATAACGAGGGGTTTTATAATTAATAACATAAGTAAAATACAAAAAATATTAAACATGATACTAGAATAGTATTTTCAGAAGTTGAGATTCACCTTTTAGAAGTTAAGGGCTTACAACATTATACCTCTAATATAATTTTGATTTAAACTTTAAAATCAATTTTATTATGAAAAACCTATTGTTATTAATCAATTATCCAATAACTAAATTAAATAATGTAGTTGTAAAAATAGCTATTGTACTATTTACCATTACGGCCTTTAATAGTTGTGAATCTTCATCTATTTCAGAAATAGAAAGTATAGAAGAAAATAAAACAATATCTAAATTTGAAGCAAAAAATTTAGAAGCAAAAAGCTCGTCCACTTGTGGTGCTGTAGTTAGTGCTACGGATGTTTGTAGTTATGAAGGTATTCAATTGTATGCAAGTGAGATGTCTGTAATATCAGTTACTGGCGGTTTATTTAATACTGCACCTTTTTATCTTTATAGTGCAGAACTTACTTTTCAAGGTAACGTAATAGCAAGTACTGTTTCTGGGAATTTAAGTAATCAAAGTCCTTCTGCTCAAATAACACGACTCGTTTATTCATCTCCGCAGATTTCTACTTCAGGAACTAATGATTATGTTTTAAACCTTACATACGCAAATAGTCAAAATAATCTTTTTACTTGTACGACTTCTAATTTTTCAATTGGTAGAAATAGTACTTATGCTGTACCCGCTTTTTTAGTACATCGTATTTCTAATACATCTGTTCAAAATGGTAATAGTTTACCTTCTAATGAATTCTACGCTAACGATTATATTACTTTTGATATGACGCCATCTAGTGACATATTTGAATATAGACTTTGGGCTTATGAGTTAGATACACAAGGTAATATTGTATCTTCTCAAAGTGTTGGTCCACTAAATCCTTCTGTGTATCCGTATTTAAATTTACGTAATACTTTTAATAACTTATTATCTCAAGCTACTCATCAATATATTAAAATTGAAATGACTGGTAGTGGTTGCGAGCAAAGCCCAACAACAAATTCGTTTCATGTAAGAACTTCAAAAACTATAAGATTGTTTAACACCGTTAGACCTGCAAAACCAGACTTAACACCATTTGGATAAATAAATTTAAATAAGCTTCGCAAATACAGAATTTGCGAAGCTTATTCTATTCTTTCACTTTTTATAGTCTTTTTTAGCTTTCTTTTAATTGCAATAGCCTACTAATATTAATAAAAAAATAGGGTGATTAAATCCTATTTTAAACATGTTTGTAATAGTATTAATTAATCTATTATTGCTCCATTTACATAGTCTTGAAACCGTTGTCTTAAACCTAACTGTCTGTAAGGTGATAATTGAATCATTAACACGTATGCTAAGTTATTTTCTGTATCTATTTTAAAATAGGTTCCTACTGCTCCACCCCATCCGTATACTTTTTGTAGAGGTTCTCCATACTCTCCTTTTATTGCAAAGCCTAACCCAAAACTAGCTTCGCCTAATGGTAATCTAAAACGTTCTTGATATTGCCTTATATTTGCCATATGGTCTTTAAATAAAAGGGCTACTGTTTCTTCTTTTAAAACACGTTCTTCTTTATACTTTCCTTTGTTTAATAACATTTCGCAAAATTTTAAATAATCTAGCGTAGTTGATACTAAACCGCCTCCTCCATTATATAGTGTTACGTCTTCTACATATCTATTATTTTCAGCAGTCTCAGAAACGGTTAGTGTTTCGTTAGTCCAACGGTAACCTACTGTAAACCTTTTAATCTTCTCTTTTGGCAATTGAAAGTGGGTATCGTTCATCTCTAATGGCTTGAGAATACATTCTTTTAAATAGTTGTCAAGAGATTTACCTGATAACACTTCTACTAAATAACCACATATATTTGTTGATACTCCATAATGCCAATCGGTACCTGGCTCGAAAGTTAAGGGTAATTTACTCACTTGTTCTGCAAACTCTTTGTTAGTTGTTGCATTCCATAGTCCTGAGTTTCTATACAGTTCATTAAGCTCTTGATTATCTCCCCTACCATAACCAAAGCCTGAGGTATGCCGCAACAAATCTATAACTAGTATTGGTCGTTTAGCCAATTGTTTTTCTCCATTTGTATAGGCGTACATTGTTTTAAACATGGGCAAATACTTATATAATGGGTCTTTTAATTTAAACTTTCCTTCTTCATACAGTTGCATTAATGCTACGGTAACAATTGGTTTAGTCATAGAAAATATTCTAAAAATACTTTCATTATCTAATGGCTTTTTAGTTTCAATATTAGCATAACCATAGGTATTAAAATGTACTAATTTATTGTCTTTTATAATTGCTGTTTGTATGCCTGCAATTTGCTTTTTGTCTACTAATCTATGGAAATGAGTATTCATTTTTTCTAAACTATCACTAGACATACCTACCAATTCTGGTTTAGTAATTTTTAAAGTTTTTGTTTGAGCTGTAATGGTACTAGAAACAATTAAAGCTACTAATGTTAGTTGTTTAAATTTATTATGTCTCATTATATTTTTTGTTATTCGAATATTGCTACAGCTCTAACTGGAGCCCCAGTACCGCCTCTAATTTTTAAAGGTAATCCTATAAAACGAAACAGCCCTCTTCCTATTAAAAGGTGTAAATTTATCATGTTTTCATAATGGGTAAAGCCTAAGGCTCCACAAATATGGTGCACTTTTTTATTTGATACTCCTGGAACACCTGGTGACATTGTTTTTATGGGAAAAATCTAGACAAATCCCCTCGGTATAAAACATAGATAATGGCATAGTATCTATAGATTGTTCTTTGTAGGGTTTTGCCATATGATTTATAGCATCTACATGAGTGCCTGTGTGTTCGCCTAATTCTAATTTATAAACACTTGGTGTTACTGTTTTAGAGTTCTCTTCGCCATCCCATTCTTCATGTGTATTATGAACAGTCATTTTAACTTGTGGTAAGCTTTTATATACTGGCATACCTTCGTATATTTCTTGACTTAAATCTATTATTTCTGTCATTATTATCTAATAAATTATTCAAACCTAAACATTTATTTTAATAAAATAGATAATTAGCAAGAAAGGAAAAGTGAATTATTGCTTTTGTAAATACATTTGTAATCCTGACTGTACTGAGGAATATAAATTGAAAACTGAGTTTTATATTCCTATTGTAAAAAATTACTTATGTAGAGCGAAAACTTTTCCTACTACTTTTTATCTAATTGTCCTCAAGCATTAATTATTAGCTAAGACTTAAAAACCCATAAAGCCATTCTACCAAGCGAATCGAGCATTTCGGAAATTTGATCTAAAGACAAGTTTTATACAGCTATACTTTTGATATATAATTTAAACCTTAAATAATTTATCATGAAAAACACATTCGTTATTACTCTTTTACTATTTTTTAATTTTATTAATGCTCAATTTCTACAAAATGGAAGTTTTGAAACTGTTAATGGTAGCACAAACATTTTTCACACGGCATTTACACAACAACAATTAGGGCCAAATTGGTACGCCTATGGAAATACTAGTCCAAATATAAAGTCTAATGGTTTTCAAAATGTAACTGCTACAGATGGTACTAATTTTGCTCATACATGGCATAAACTAGAAAACTTAGGAGGGTCTAATTGGAAAAGAACTGGACAAGCATTTTTTATGTATTATCCTATGCAAGGCGGAGAGCATTACAATTTACAATTTGACTTAAAGTCTAGCAAAGCTTATAATCGTTTCTACGTAATAGCAGTAAATGACTTAATTCCAAACACAACAGGAACGCAAATAAGTAACAGTAATGTTTTACCAACAAATTCTAATAATAATCCAAACAATATTATTTCTAACATTGGGCATAAGGAATTTGTTAATCCAACTTTAAATTTTATAGCTAATACTGGTTGGAATCATAAATCTTATAACTTTCAACCCACTCAAAACTTTAAGTATCTATTATTTATTCCATATATAGATTTAAACTCAAACAACTTAAGTACTAAACAAGCAGACTTTTATATAGATAATGTTAGTATGAGTGGAACTCTAGCACAAACTCATATGTCTATGGTTTTAAATGGTCAGGATTCTAATACTAATATTGGAATCAATATTTGCGATGGTGAAGATGTTATTTTAGATGCTTCTAAATCTGTTGATACTCACCACCACCTTAGATCTTATATTCAAATTAATAGAGTAAATACTAATGGAAGTACTTCTAATTGGTCTACACATACTATATATGGTTTGCCATTTTCTCCTATTAATGTATCTCAACTATACGCTCAAGATGGTTTTTCTTTTTCATCTCCAAATGGAGATCCTGTAGAATATCGTGTTAA
Source organism: Pontimicrobium sp. MEBiC06410 (assembly GCF_053601615.1). NCBI lineage: Bacteria > Pseudomonadati > Bacteroidota > Flavobacteriia > Flavobacteriales > Flavobacteriaceae > Pontimicrobium > Pontimicrobium sp. MEBiC06410. The sequence continues at coordinate 25,748 of NZ_JBSHNT010000143.1, read as the reverse complement.
ATACTCTTTTAATTCTGGCCCTACTAATCAATGGGTATCTAGAACAATGAGAGTTATAGTAAGTGGGCCAACTTATGGTTTTAGTGGTGGTATTAACTGGATTGATATTAATGGTGGTTTTTCTGCAACGAAGACTGTTACTGGTTTACCAAATGGAAGTTACTCTTATCAATGGTATGAAGGCACATCGACGAATACTCCTGTAATTAGTACTACTAATCAAATTACTGTTTATAAAAGTCAAGAAGGTTCTTATCCTTATACTGTAAGAGTAACTAATTTAAATACTGGTTGTTCTACTGTAAAAACTACTTCTGTTACTTACAGAAGAAGACTAGCTTTAAACTCAACGCCCATAAAAGATAATACAACTATTAAAATATACCCCAACCCAGCTACAGATGTTATTAATATAACTGCAACAACCGCTTTTAATCGTGTAAATATTTATAGCCTGAGAGGTGATTTGATACTAAAATCTGATAGTAAAAAACTAAATGTATCTGCATTAAAAAAGGGTATTTACATTATAAAATTCTTTAATAATGACTCTATAATAGAAACAAAAAAGTTTATAAAAAATTAATAGCTCATTCATTAATTATATTAATAAAGCCCAAATATTAGTTTAATATTTGGGCTTTATATTTATTCTGTTTTTAATAGTTTAATTAACTAACTTCTCAACAATATCCTTTACAGGTAAAATAGCTTTAGTATGTTCTATACTTGGCCCTGCTACCCAAACTGTTTTATAAGTGGCTTTTTTGGCTGCTTTTTCTGTGGCTTTCATACCTATGGAAAAGCGAATCATTTTCACCCATTTCTTCAATTTTCTATTTTTATTTAATAGGTTCTCTATCCAAGTTTGTTTGGTTCCTATTTTCTGTACATAAGGTGTATTAATAACTGTACATGGCGTTCCAGAGATACGTTCTGTCATGATTATATCTTTGGCTCCGTAGTCTACACAAGCTTGCTTGTACTCTTCTGTTACTCCTGCTTCTATAGAGGCTATAAATGGGCTTCCTACAGATACGCCTTCTGCTCCGTAGCTAAGCATTTTATCTATATCTGCTCTACAACCAACACCTCCTGCAGATATTACTGGAATATTTAAGCTAGTGCTTAACATATTTGTTAATTCTTCTGGAGATAGGTTACCACGATGTCCTCCTGCTTCATTATTTACAGCAATGGCTGCATCTGCTCCTAATTGTTCTACTTTTTTTGCAAAGCGTAAGTCTGTAACATCACAAAACACTTTTATTCCTGCTTTATGTGCTTGATTAATGGTTTCTTCTGGGCTTCCTAAAGAGGTAATAATAAAATCGCAACCTTCTTCGCATAATACTCGCAATTGCTCTTTATATTTTATGTTTGATTTATTTACAATTAAATTAAATCCAAACGAACCGCCTTCAACTTTATTTGCTTTTAATTCTTTAATAGCTGCTCTTAACTCTTCTAAAGTTCTGTAATTTAATGCAGGAATACAACCAGCAATACCTCCTTTCATAGCTTCTGTTACCATAGCAACGTTAGATACCAAAAACATTGGAGCTTGTATTATTGGATATTTAATATTTAGAAGTTGTGTTAGCTTAGTATTCATAGTTTTTTAATCGTTTGTCTTACAAATATAGTTATAATTTTACTATGCAAGCATAATAAAATTATGCTTCACAAAAAAACGCAATCAAACTAATGATTGCGTTTTTTATATGAAAACACTTATTTTTTATTTTACTTCTTCAAAATCTACATCTTCAACATTGTCTCCTTCTGCTTGTGCTGGTTCTGCTCCGGCATTAGCATCTGGTCCTGGAGCTCCTCCTTGAGCTTCTTGTTGTGCTTTGTACATTTCTTCGCTAGCTACTTTCCAAGCTTCATTTATTTTCTCTAATGCTGGGTCGATAACTGCTAAATCTTTAGTTTCAAATGCTTTTTTAAGTTCTTCTAAAGCTTCTTCAATTGGCTTCTTTTTATCATCAGATAATTTATCACCAAATTCTTTTAATTGCTTTTCCGTTTGGAAAATCATAGAATCTGCTTCATTTAACTTCTTAGCATTTTCTGCTGCTTTTGCATCTGCTTCTGCATTTGCTTCTGCATCTGCTTTCATTTTCTGGATTTCGTCTTCAGTTAAACCAGAAGAGGCTTCTATACGAATGTCTTGTGATTTTCCTGTTGCTTTATCTGTAGCAGATACTTTAATGATACCGTTAGCATCAATATCGAAAGTTACTTCAATTTGCGGTACTCCTCTTTGTGCTGGTGGAATACCATCTAAGTGGAAACGTCCAATTGTTTTGTTATCTCCTGCCATAGCACGCTCTCCTTGTAATACATGGATTTCTACAGATGGTTGATTATCTGCTGCTGTTGAGAATACTTGAGATTTTTTAGTTGGAATTGTTGTATTTGCTTCAATAAGCTTCGTCATTACGTTACCCATTGTTTCAATTCCTAAAGATAAAGGTGTAACATCTAATAATAATACATCTTTAACATCTCCTGTTAAAACACCTCCTTGTATTCCAGCTCCTAGAGATACAACCTCATCTGGGTTAACGCCTTTACTTGGTGCTTTTCCAAAGAATGCTTCTACTGCTTTTTGTACCGCTGGGATACGTGTAGAACCACCTACTAATATTACTTCATCAATATCGCTTTTAGATAATCCGGCTGCTTTTAATGCAGATTGGCAAGGCTCTATTGTTCTTTTTACTAAATCGTCTATTAATTGCTCGAATTTAGCTCTTGTTAATGTGCGTACTAAGTGTTTTGGTCCACTTGCTGTTGCTGTAATATATGGTAAGTTTATTTCTGTTTGCTCTGAAGAAGATAATTCAATCTTAGCTTTTTCTGCAGCTTCTTTTAAACGCTGTAAAGACATAGGATCTTTACGTAAATCCATACCTTCTTCTGCATTAAATTCATCTGCTAACCAGTTAATGATTTTTTCATCTACGTCATCTCCTCCTAAGTGTGTATCTCCATCTGTAGATAATACTTCAAATACTCCGTCTCCTAATTCTAGGATAGAAACATCATGTGTACCACCTCCAAAATCGAATACTACAATTTTTTGATCAGATCCTTTTTTGTCTAATCCATACGCTAAAGCCGCAGCTGTAGGCTCGTTAATAATACGACGAACTTTTAATCCTGCTATTTCTCCTGCTTCTTTAGTTGCTTGACGTTGAGCATCGTTAAAGTATGCTGGTACTGTAATTACTGCTTCTGCTACTGAAGTTCCTAAATAATCTTCAGCTGTTTTTTTCATTTTTTGAAGTACCATAGCAGATAATTCTTGTGGTGTATATAAACGACCATCTATATCTACACGTGGTGTATCGTTATCTCCTTTTACTACTTTATAAGGTACACGTTCTGCTTCTTTTTTAGATTCAGAATATTTATTACCCATAAAACGTTTAATAGAATAAACTGTTTTTGTTGGATTTGTTACTGCTTGTCTTTTTGCAGGATCTCCAACCTTTATTTCTCCGCCTTCAACAAAAGCGATAACTGAAGGTGTTGTACGTTTACCTTCTGCATTAGGAATTACAACTGGCTCGTTACCTTCCATTACAGAAACACAAGAGTTGGTTGTTCCTAAATCGATTCCTATAATTTTACTCATAATAGTATATAATTTTATTTTTTTGTGTTCAATATTATTTTTAAATACGATTACTATAAGTCAATGATTGTGCCAACGAAAAAGAACTGACACGATGTCATAAAATAAAAAAAAGGTTTCAATATAAATGAGACCTTTTCTATAGTATTCGGGGATATTCTAATATTTAATTTTCTGTCATAAATATATCAAAATAGAATTGACCTGCCCAACAATTTGCTGTAGTATCTCCATAGGTATCTGTTCTTGTTATATTCATAACTATAGCTGCTTGAGATTTACTTGCATAATTTAAACTGAAGGTGTCTGGGAATGAACTATTATTATTAGCAGAGAAAATAATTCCACCTGGGTTAAAAGGTAAATTAGGTGAAAAGCTATACCTAACTTGTAAGCGCTCTGGCAAAAAAGGCGCTACTAGTACATCTTGCCCACTAATAGTTGCTGTTTGCCCAGCTGTAGTTTGTTGCTGAAGCACCTCCCAAGTTACTGTAGTAGCCACACCTTTTATAGTGGTGTTAAAGGTACCTGTAGATCCTACCGAATTAGAATTGCAAATAGGGATTTCCATGGTATCTATTGTTGCAATATTTGGAATATCTGAAATTTCGTTACTTGTTAATGTTGTCCATCTTCCATTACCATTAGCATCACTCGTTAATACTTTTCCTAAAGATTGGTTTCCGTCTATTATTCTTATGGCTGCTTCTCCACTAGATATTAATGTAATATCATCTACTCTAGCAATATCGCTACCGCCATCTGCAGAAGAATCTTTAAAATACCTCCAACGTAATGTATGTGTTCCTGCACTTCCAAAATTATAAGTATAATTTGTCCATGGTATTGTACCAGACCAAGAGTCTATAACAGTTCCATCTACAGAAAATTCTAAAAAGTCAAATGATGCTTCAGAACTCACCTCGTAATAAAAACTAAGTGTAGCTCCATTAGCAGGTATTGTTGCTGAGTATTCCATAATTGACTCTTGGTTATCTGCAATATCACCAGATTCTGCTGCCTGAGTTCCTGTATTTGTGCTTGTTGTTTGTGTAAACCAATTTGCATCTCCACTTGTAGTTAGTGGTGCTAGTGCTGTCTCAAAATCTTGGTTTAAAATTGTAGTGGCTGAACTCGTATTTTCTATATGTAATTTAGTTGTTGGGTTTGTTGTGCCAATACCTATATTACCTGAGTTAGCATTATACATATCATTACCACTAATGGTCCAATCACTATCAGCTGCACCTCCAAAAGGTTGCCATACCGAGCCATCGTAATAATAAAACCCTGGTGTATTATTTGTTTGAAAAACTAATAATCCAGTGGCTGGAGTTGTAATTGCATCTCGTTGTGCTTGTGTTAACCTTGGAATTAATAATCCTGAAGTTGTAGATTCTATATCTAATGCTGAACTAGCATCAGGTGTTGTGGTTCCTATACCAACTTGGGAGAACACCACAAAAGAATTAAATAAAAGTACTGCTTTTATTAACAGTAAGCTTGCATTTTTCATATTTGTATGGGAAGTTGTGTTTCACAAATATGCTTTCTTATCCCAAAAGAATACAATTTGTGGGACAAAAGGACTTATTTTAGGGATATTTAAATATTTTTATTTTTTCTAACAAACTCCTTTTGAAAGAATTAGAGACTGGTATAGTATAATTTTTAATATAAATAGTATGCTTCGTTTTATCCATGGATTCTATGGCATGAATGTTTACAATAAAACCTCTATGCACTTGTACGAAAGCTTCTGTTAATTGGTTAATAAATTCTTTAATTGTAGCTCTATATTTATACTCTCTATCTTCTGTGTATATAAATAAATAGTTTTTTTTGGATTCTATAAATAATATTGAATCTATACTAACTTGATCGAATTTGTCTATGTTTTTTAATAATAGCGTCCCTTTTTTATTTGCTTTTGCTTTCTTTTCATGTTTATGTAACGCCAATTCTATCGCAGAAAATAATTCTGGTTTTTGAAAAGGTTTAATTAAATAGTTGTAAGGGTCTGTTTCTATTGCTTTAGAAATGGTAGACTTGTCTGAATATGCCGTTAAAAATACAAAAGGAATGTTATAATTAATATTTATATAATTCGCCAACCATATCCCATCTCTTTCTTCATTTAAATTAATGTCTAATATTACTAAATGAATGTCTTCTTTTAAATATTGTAAAGCTTCTTCTGTAGAAACTGCTATGCCAACAATTGAATAATTGTTTTTTTCTAAATACTCTGCAATTAATTTGGCAGTAATATACTCATCTTCTACTATTAATACCTTTACATCTTTGCTCATTTAAATTGTATTTGTATAGTTAATCCATTGCTATTCTTAACCACTAAGTTTCCTTTTAGCTGTCTAGTTAGCCCTTTAATTAAATCGAAACCTATAGTTTTTGAGTTTTCTAAACTATAATTTTTGGGTAAACCTCTACCATTATCTTTTATTTCTAATATAAGTTCATTGTTACTACTTGTTTGTTTTAATACAACCTCTAACCTTCTTTCGGTTTCAGTTGTAAAAGCATGTTTATAGACATTACAAGTCGCCTCATTAATAATTAAACTTATTGGCACAGCTTTAGCGATATCAATACTTATTTTTTCTACATTTATAATAATATCTATCGGTTTTTGAGGGTTTTCATAAGAAACTTTTAACATGGCTACCAGCTCTTCAAGGTACTCTTGCATTTTAATTTTACTGATTGCATCAGATTGATACATCATTTTATGTATAAGTGCTACCGACTGAATTCTATTTTTACCTTCTTCTAGAGCTATTTTTATTTCTTGATCATCCACCTTTATATTCTGCAGTTCTAATAATCCCGATATTATTTGCAAATTATTTTTAACTCTATGGTGCACTTCTTTTAATAATATTTCTTTTTCAATAAGTGCCTTCTCAATTTCTTTATTTTTATTCTGTATTTCTGTATTCTTACTTAATAATATTTTTTTGTCTTTCTTTATTCTATAAACACCATATATACTTATTAGTAATAATATTGATAGTATAAATAAAAACACAAAGAGTCTTTTTTGTTGTTTATTTTTTTGTAGTAACTCATTGTTTTTAACTTCTATTTTAAAAGCTTCAATCTCTTTATCCTTTTTATTAATTTCTAAAATTAATTCGTTTGTTTTTATTACTCTAGCTTTATTAAATTCTTCTATTTCATTATGTGTTTTAAACGTTTCATTCAGCCAAAAATTAGCAGAATCCATTTGTTTTCGTTTTTTATAAAATGCAGATTTCTGTTTATAAAATGTAATTTTATTTTTACTATGTGGGCTTATTAATAATTGCTTTTCTACGGCTTTAAATACATCTCTAATAACATCTTCTTTTGCAGAGGTATTAATATATGCTTCGGCTAATAAACAATAAGCTTTTACTAAATTGTTTTTGTCTTGATTATATTCTAAACTGTATTTAACCTCTTCTTGTAATAAAGGAATAGCCTTTTTATATTCTTTTTTTATAATAAAAATTTCAGCGATATTACCATGTACTAAACCAATAATTCTATTTCTATTAACTGGGTCATTAGACAATGATTTTGATGCAACTTTTAAGGATTTATTAAAATAAAATAATGCTGTATCCATTTTTGCTGCCTTAAAATAATAGTATCCTAAATTATTATATGCAGACGGTATAATTAAAGAGTCTCTTCTTTCGTTTTTATCTAGTTGTTTTATTTCAATTTTTAATGCTTTAGCAGCTTTCTCATATTGATTTAATTGTTGGTAAAGTTTACTATTAACATTATAGGTCCATAAGGGATAATATGCTCCTTTGTCTATTAAATTATTTATTTGAGTATTTATCTCGAAAATTTCAGAATACAAACCAAGTGAATAGTACGTTTTATTCAAATTATCTAATACGTCTATACTGTCTGCTAAAGGAACATTACCTTCTTCTAAAAGCGTTCGTAAGGTATTTACACTCTCTATATATTTTCCTTGGTTTCTATCTATATCTGCTAGTATTATAGCTATTTTTGCCTTATCTGAATTAGTAATTTGAGAATTGTTTAGTGCTTTTAATTCTTTTTTAAAAAAGGAAGAATAAGTCTTTTTTAAGGAATCTGAAATTGAATCGTATAATTCAATTTTTTGCTTTAATGTTGCGTTCAAAAATTTAGTTTTGAACTCGTTTGTTTGCGAGAAACACAATAAACAATTGAATACTAAGCTTAAAAAAAATATTTTTTTCAACATTATAACAAAAAATGACTTTTTGCAATATAATTATTTCAAAATTATAATTACTTATAGATAATACTACAAAGCCTTAGTTTATATACCAAAAAAGCAGCGTTTTATCCCTAAAAAGTAGCACACTTCGGCCCGTATTTATATAAATTTAAGAAAGTTATAACTAGGTTTTAAAAACAAAAAATTACTTGAAATTCTATTAAACTTATAAAACACAATACTATATATTTGTTTTTCTAATTAATTAAGTAAATATGGAGTGTATTTCGGTTTTCGATATGCTAAAAATTGGAGTTGGCCCTTCTAGCTCTCACTCTTTAGGACCATGGAGAGCAGCAGAACGCTGGCTTTATGAATTGAAAGAAGATAATAAATTTAAAGATGTTAAACGTGTTAAAATAGATTTATACGGATCATTATCTCTAACCGGAAAAGGGCATGCTACAGATTTGGCTGTAATGCTAGGTTTAAGCGGTAGTGATCCCGAAGTTATACCTACAGAAACTATTGATATTATTATCGCTTCTATTCAAAATACAGGAAAGCTAGTATTAAATAATGAAATGATTATTCCTTTTGACATTAATAATGATATTGTATTTAATAAAAACTTCCTTCCTTTTCATGCCAATGGTATGACTTTTACGGCTTATGATGAATCTGAGGTTCATCAATCTACATTTTACTCTATAGGAGGTGGTTTTGTTGTAAAAGAAGAACGTACGGTACATGAAGAGAATAAAGAATTAAAAAGTGAATTTCCTTTTCCAATAGACAAAGCTTCAGAATTAATAAACTATTGTAAAGCTGAAAACAAATCGGTTTCTGAAATTGTTTTAGAAAACGAACGTTCACTACGCGATAATACTACTATTGATTATGAGCTTGAAAGAATATGGAAAACCATGCTAGATTGCATGTTTACTGGATGCCATACCGAGGGGACTTTACCTGGCGGGTTAAATGTTCGTCGTCGTGCTTTTGATATGCATAAAAAGTTAAATGTAGAGGTACCTTATATAACCTCTCAAGATTGGCTACAAAGCATAAGACAAAGTGAAGTTAAGTTTCGCCAAATATTAAAATGGGTTAGTTGTTTTGCACTTAGTGTTAATGAAGTAAATGCTGCTTTAGGTCGTGTTGTTACAGCCCCAACAAATGGAAGTGCTGGTGTAATTCCTGCAGTTTTAATGTATTATATGGTTATAGAAAATCATGATGCCGATTTTAAACACATAAAGCAATTTTTATTAGTTGCTGGCGAAATAGGAAGCATCTTTAAAAAAGGAGCTACTATTAGTGCCGCTATGGGAGGTTGTCAAGCAGAAATAGGTGTATCTTCTGCAATGGCAGCTGGAGCTTTATGTGAGTTGTTAGGTGGTACTCCAGAACAAGTTTTAATTGCTTCAGAAATAGCAATGGAACATCACTTAGGGCTTACCTGCGACCCTATAGGTGGTTTAGTACAAATACCTTGTATTGAAAGAAATTCTATGGGAGCTATAAAAGCAATTAATGCCGCCGAATTAGCTTTAGAAACAGACCCTAGTAATGCTAAAGTGCCTTTAGATAAAGTTGTTGATACCATGTGGGAAACTGCAAAAGATATGAACACGAAATATAAAGAAACTAGTGAAGGAGGGTTAGCCATTCGTGTAAATATGGCAGATTGCTAATTCTATTAAGAAATATCTCTAGTCCTAAATAATCGATACAGATTAAAATAGAAATAATAAAAAAACAGAAGCTACTAACTTCTGTTTTTTATATATTAAAATATTTCTATAATTATTCTTTACAACCTTTTTTACGTCTAGTATCTATTAAATAAATAATTTTCCAAGTTCCATTATCTTTAAATAGTTGAAAAGAATTTACTCCACAATGCAAAAAATTTCCATTAAACCAAAATTCGTATGGTGTCCAAGCATTTGCCATATTACCATCTACCCTTATTTTAAAATCTAATAAGCGTTCATCCCATTTTTGGTCTGCTGGTCTTTTACCAATAGTTTCAATTAATTTAGTAGAATTATCTGTAACAAGCATGTCTTTACCTGCTTTGTTTTTATATGCTGTTTGTGTTGTAAACTTCCCCATCATTACAGACTTCATTAAGGTAGTGTCGCCTTTATGGAATCCTTCAAAAAAAGTTTCTATTGTTTGTTTAACTGCAACCTTTTCGTCTACTTGTACTTGAGCTGTTATAATATTAGCAATTAATACTACAATAATTGTAATTATACGGACCATAATTATTGATTTTTTACGAATGTAAAATATATATAGAAAAGTACTTTAGTATTAAAGAAAAGTTTAACAGTATCTACTTAATTTAGTATTTTTACAATCTATATTAAATTATTATAAATGTCTGTAGCAAAAAAACAATACAAAAGAGTCACTGTTAAATCTTTAGTAGATATGAAAGCCAATGGTGAAAAAATTTCTATGCTAACTGCATACGATTATACAATGGCTAAAATTGTTGATGGTGCAGGAATAGATGTTATTCTTGTTGGGGATTCGGCAAGTAATGTAATGGCCGGACATGAAACAACATTACCTATTACCTTAGATCAAATGATTTATCATGCATCTTCGGTAGTTAGAGCTATAGAACGTGCTCTTGTTGTGGTAGATTTACCTTTTGGTAGTTACCAAAGTGATCCAAAAGAAGCATTGCGCTCTGCTATTAGAATAATGAAAGAGTCTGGTGGACATGCTGTAAAAATGGAAGGTGGTAAAGAAGTTAAAGATTCTATAAAACGTATTCTACATGCAGGAATACCTGTTATGGGACATTTGGGTTTAACCCCTCAATCTATATATAAATTTGGAACTTATACAGTTCGCGCCAAAGAAGAGCAAGAAGCTATTAAATTAAAGGAAGATGCTTTAATGCTAGAGAAAGCAGGTTGTTTTGCTATTGTTTTAGAAAAAATCCCTGCAAAATTAGCGCAAGAAGTGGCAGCTAGTGTTTCTATCCCTGTTATTGGTATTGGCGCTGGGTCTGGTGTAGATGGGCAAGTACTAGTAACACATGACATGATAGGCATGACGCATGAATTTAACCCTCGTTTTTTGCGTCGCTATATGAATTTATATGAAGATATGACTAATGCTTTTAGCCAGTATGCAGAAGATGTTAAAAATGGCAGCTTCCCTAGTGAAAAGGAGCAATATTAATTGCTTGGAGTTTTACAAATAATGTCTAAAATAATATCTAACAAATCTAATCTACAAGTTATCTATGAAGATAACCACATTATAGTAGTTAATAAACGTGCTGGAGATATTGTACAAGGAGATAAAACAGGAGATAAACCTCTTAGCGATATTGTTAAGGAATATATTGCAGAAAAATATAATAAGCCAGGTAATGTTTATTTAGGTACTGTGCATAGGCTAGACAGACCTACCACTGGTTTAGTTATTTTTGCTAAAACAAGTAAGGCTCTACCACGCTTAAATAAGTTGTTTGTTTCTAAAGATATTTCTAAGACCTATTGGGCTTTAGTTAAAAATAAGCCTAAAAAACACGCAGACACGCTAATACACTGGCTTAAAAAGAATCCAAAAAACAACAAATCTACTCCTTATAGCAAAGAGGTTAAAGACAGTAAAAAAGCGATTTTACATTATAAAGTATTAAAATCGCTTGAGAACTATTCACTACTAGAAATTAATTTAGAAACAGGTAGGCATCATCAAATACGTTGTCAATTATCAAGTATTGGAAGCCCTATAAAAGGAGATCTTAAATATGGATTTGATCGTAGTAATAAAGATGCCAGCATTCATTTACATGCTAGGCAGATACGTTTTATTCATCCTGTTTCAAAAAAAGAATTAAATATAACTGCTCCGCTTCCTAAAGATGCACTTTGGAACGCTTGTTATTAATACAGTAAAGCGTATTAGTTTCTTTATTGAAAACTTTTATAACTTTATAGCTTAAACTATTTTATGATACCTGAATTATTAAAATCTCAAAAAGACTATTTTAAAACTGGTGAGACCAAATCTATTAGTTTTAGAAAAGCGATTCTTAAACGCTTAAAAATAGAGCTTATTAAACGTGAAGATGAAATAAACTCAGCACTATATAAAGATTTTAAAAAACCTGTTTTTGAATCTTATGCTACAGAAATCGCTATGGTAATTTCTGAATTAGATTTAACAATAAAGAAACTTACAAAATGGGCAAAACCTAAACGTGTAATGCCTTCTCTTTTAAATTTTCCTTCTTCTGATAAAATATACTCCGAGCCTTATGGTAATACGCTTATTATAGCACCATGGAATTATCCTTATCAATTAGCTTTAGCGCCTTTAATTGCGGCCGTAGCTGCTGGTAATACTGTTATTTTAAAACCTAGTGAATTAACTCCCAACACTTCTAATGTTGTAGAGAATATAATAACTACAGTTTTTAAGCCTAATCATGTTAGCGTTGTTAAAGGAGGTGTAACTATATCTACAGAGTTATTAGCACAACGTTGGGATTATATTTTTTTTACAGGAAGTGTTTTTGTTGGTAAAATAGTAGCAAAGGCCGCAGCGGAGCATTTAACACCAGTAACATTAGAGTTAGGAGGTAAAAACCCCTGTATTATAGATGAAACTGCAAATATAAAATTAAGTGCCAAACGTATTGTATGGGGAAAATTTATAAATGCTGGGCAAACTTGTATTGCTCCAGATTATATTTTAATTCATAAGTCTGTAAAAGCACAATTTTATAAAGCATTAGAAAAAGAAATTGAATTAGCATACTCTAAAACCCCAAAAGAGTCTAATGATTTTGCCCGCATAATAAATGAAAAGAATTTTAAGCGTTTAGAGCAAATGCTTTATGAAGAAACTTGTGTTATTGGCGGCCAAACGGATATAGATTCTCTATATATTGCGCCAACTATAATAGATGAGCCTAAATTAGATAGTGAGGTTATGAAAGATGAAATTTTTGGTCCAATATTACCTGTCATCAGTTATGAAGATATTTCTACAATAGATTCTATTATTTTTAATTACCATAAACCTTTATCACTATACGTTTTTAGTAACAATAAACGTAAAGCAAAGGCACTTATAAATAGATTTTCGTTTGGTGGTGGAGCCATAAATGATACTGTTGTTCATTTTGTAAACCACAAGTTACCTTTTGGAGGTGTTGGAAATAGTGGTATTGGTGCTTATCATGGTAAATTATCATTTGATACTTTTTCTCATAAAAAAGGCGTGGTTACAAAAGCCAATTGGTTAGACCTGCCTTTTAGATATGCACCGTACAAAGGCAAACTAAAGGTTATAAAAACACTATTTAAGTGGCTTTCTTAAAAGGTTAGTTATAGTTATAACTCAGCTCTAAAATTACACCTTCTCCAAGGTTAGACTTTAAACTATAACTCGCATTTATTAATGTCGCTCTATTTCTCATGTTTAGCAAACCTGAGCCTTTTTCTACTTCACTAACATTAAAACCTTTTCCATTATCTGAAACTATAATTTTTAACTTATCTGCTTTATAATCTAATACTATTTCTAATAAAGTGGCTTTAGAGTATTTTACAGTATTGGAAATAAATTCTTGAATGATTCTAAATAAAATAATACTGTTTTTACTGTCTTTATAATTTTCTGGATTACCTTTAATATCTAATGTTGTTTTAAGTAAGTTTAGCTTATTTAAACGTCTTGCCTCATGCTCTATAGATTGTTGCAGTCCTTTGTTTACTATTACATCGCTATTTAATGATTTAGAAAGTGCTCTTAATTCACTTAGGCTTTCTTTTACAGCATTTTTAGTTTCTACAAAAGACTCTTTAATATCATCAGAAATTTGCATACTTAGTATGCTCAAATTCATATTTGCAACAGATAAAATTTGCCCTACATTATCATGTAACTCCTGCCCTATATTTTTAAGTGTTTGCTCCTGTATTTCTAATTGGGTTTTTGATAGTTCTTCTTCAAAAGCTTGCTGTTGTGCAATTTTGTCCAAAATAAGTTTGTTTTTTCTTTTTTGGAAAACTATAAAAAATAGGATGATTAGTGTACAGACAATTATTAATACTCCTACCATGTATAGTAGTAAGTATCTTTCTGCCGCTGTAGATACAGGTTTCTCAATAACCTGTGTAAATATAAGTAAATTAATCATTTTTAGCATCTGAAAAAATTAAACCGAAAGTAAATACAGAATACATAAATATATTGGAAAATAAATATATCTGCCATTTTAATATTACAAAATCCCAGTCTCTTTCACCAAAATAAACGTCATAAAAAACTAAAGGAGTTATAACCAACCACCATATCAAAATCGCGCTATTGATATAAAAATTCAACGATTTATAAAAAGTTAATATCCTTTCACTTTGCAAAATTTGAATAAAATATAATACTGAACATAATATAATTACAAGAGCCCCCATAACACTAATAATAGGAAGGTTTCTAATAAAAAAATCTTTAAAATGAAATAAAATGTATATTAATGAGATTAGCATAAATAAAATAGATGTGTATTTTATTATGAGCTTGTGCCTGTAATTTTTAAGTATATTATAATAATAGAATGAAAAGAATAGAATAGAACCAATCTTCCAATACAATGCAGACCACCAATAATTTTTCTCGAATAGTGTTCCATCTAAAAAACTCAAAATACCATCATTCTTTACATAATTAGAATATTCTGCTAAACCTTCACATACATTAATATAAACTAAAAACCATATAAAATACTTAGCAGCTGTTAGTTTATATTTTTTATAAAATAATAAACCTGTTACAGCTGCTATAATTTCAACACTATGTGTTATGAGAGTATAATTATATTTTAAAAACTCTTCCACTAATATTATTGCGGGTAATTTGCACTTGGTGGTACACCTGCTACTCCGTCATTTAAAATATCTCCACCTGGAATATCTCCTTTACCACTGGATCGTTCTGTATTAGATCTCCCTGTTGGAGATAGAAAAATAGTGGTATAACCTTCATCGCTCTCTGCGCCTTCATAAGCGCGAATACCGCTTAAAGTATAACCTAATTCTTTAGCCTGCGCTTTTGCATGAGCTATATAATTTTCTAAATCTTCAATAGACCACCATGAAGAACGATTGTCATCTTTACCAATAAGTTTACTTATTGCTGCGTGTCTTCCATTAAACGCTTGATCTAATGCTCTTCCTTCTTTTGATGTTTTAATTCCTGACATAATTTAATTGGGGATTTTTAAAAATACTAACACATTAAAATAAGCTCAAGAAGATACTATGAGTACTTTTCATTTTTCTTAAATTAATGATTAATATTTTGGTTAATAATAGCATATTAAAGTTCTAATGTAGGAAAAAAGTTTCTAAAATGCTACTATTTATTTAATGAAACTAGCTTGGGTTATTAGTAATTAGTGGTATCTTCTCTAATAATCAAGACTCTATACTATTTTTTATAAAATTTTAACTAGTTATTTCTTTTTTGTAAATTACATATATTATGGAATTGTAGTATTTATAGGGCTTTCAACTTTTTATTTACAAAACATTATCTTTTTTAAGTAAATGACCTTTGAAATTTTATATTTGCTCTTTACCTTTAATCTAAAATTATGCATATGCAGAAATCGTTATTAATATAATTATAAACAATGAATATGAAACTTATATGATCCAATAGGTATGTTTTAATCGTATTTACTATAATGCTACTTGTGTAGTCTATTATTAGTAATTTAAAAAATAATTCTTATTAAATAAATTGAAACCCTACTAAATCAATTCTTTTTATATGAGATAATATACATGTAAAAAAAGAAATTTTCTTTAGTAAAAAATGAAAAATCAAAAATATTCGGTATTAATAGTAGATGACCACCCTATGATTACTGAAGTTTATAAAAATGTTCTACATTCAATAAACGACCAAAATAAAGACATTAGTTTTGATGTAAATATTGCTCATAACTGTGACGACGCTTACTCGATAATTAGAAACTCCCATAAATTCTCTAAAAATATTAACCTTATTTTTTTAGATATAAGTTTACCTTCTTCTAGAGATGGAAAAATACTTTCTGGTGAAGATTTAGGGTTAAAAATCAACTCCTTATTACCTAATTCTAAAGTTATCATTTCTACCGCTTATGGTAATAATTATAGAATTCATAGCATTCTAAAAAACCTTAATCCCGATGGCTTTTTAATTAAAAGTGATATTGACCATAATGAATTAGAAACTGCCGTTAAAAATGTTCTTGGTGGCTCTACATATTATAGTAAAACGGTATCTTCTCAAATAAGAAAAGAGGTCTCTAACAACTTACTTCTTGATAATATAGATAGAAAACTTCTTTACGAGTTATCTATTAACACCAAAATGAAAGATTTGCCTAACATTCTACCCCTATCTCTTGCTGGTATAGAAAAAAGAAAACGTAATTTAAAGCGAACTTTTGATGTAAAAAGTGTAAACAACGATAAGGAACTTATTACAAAAGCAAAAGAAATGGGCTTTATATAAAAATATCATTATCTAAAGAGTTCTCTAAATTGGTAAATATTCTTTCTATTAGGGTTAGTTCTTCTGTTATAATTTCTGCACTTCCTCTCATTTCTTGTTTAAATTCAAGTGTTTTTCCAAAAAACCTTACAACAATAAACAACTAATTATCAAATAGTTACATCAAAAACATATCAAGTAAAACAAAAAAACAATATTTTATCATTCTAAAAATCGTGAATTAAAAAAGGCTCTTAATTAAAATTAAGAGCCTTTTTTAATAGTATTTTTAACGTTTTTATTCGTTTAAAAGCTGTTCTACAAAACCTTCAAACTCTGTTTTAAACTCGGTAAATTTTTCTCCAGTTGCTGGCCCATTAAAACCTGTATGTATTTTACGAACCTTTCCTTTTTTGTCTAAAAATATTGTTGTTGGATAACTTAACACATGGTTTAACATTGGTAGCTTTTCTTGTGCTTTAGTTTTACTTGTAGTTCCTGTTTGTGCCAGTAATATTGGGTATTCTATATCTATTCTGTCTGACAAACGTTTTATGTTAGAAAATGCTTTTTCTTCAGTTTTTGCATATTCAAAGGCTAACGCTACTATTTCTAAACCTTTAACTTTATTAGCTTTATAGTATTTAGAATAATATTTACTTTCATCTAAACAATTTGGGCACCACGTTCCCATAATTTGTACAAGTACAACCTTATCTTTAAAGCGCTCATCTGTAAGAGACACTTTTTTCCCATTTTTATCTGGAAATGTAAAGCTTAAACTGTCATAACCCTCGTTTAAATATGTTAAGTCGTTTGAGTTTGGTAACTCGTAAGTTTCGTTACGTTTTGCGGTAAATGGTTCTTTCCAGTGGTTTCCTGAATAAAATGTTCCATTTAATGTAGAATCGGTTACTGTGGCTGTAAATAAAAATGCATGAGCGCCATCAAAAGTAGAGAGTTTCATTTCATTTCCATTAATTACACCTTCTAAATAGCGATAATCTCCGGTCTCTGTTCTAAAAGTTCCTGTTACTTTATTTCCTTTTTGCTTAAAAATCCCTTTGGCTATATATTTATCTTCTGTATTTGGGCTAAAAACAGTTTCCCAATTACCAGTAACGTTTGCTTCTTGTTGTTTATTTATATCAAATCTTCCTTCTTTTTTTTCAGCAGAAAATGGGACTACTCTATTTAGGCCAGCTTTTACAAAACTACCGTTAAGTTTTTCATTTTCGATTTTTGCAGATAAATAACCTTCAAAAACAGGCATTTTAATATACACAGAATCATTTCTGTACGTTATTTCATCTACTGTTATTACTTCTTCTGCATTAAAAACATCTAATTGATTGGCATCTTTGACTTTAAATGTAAATGGTAAGACTTCTGTACCACTTACTTTTAATTCTGCTCTATACTGTCCTTTTGATAGTTTTTCTGAGGTTTTTTCTGTTTTATTTTCAGTTTTGCATGAAAATATTGCTAAGGCAATTATAAGACTAAGTAAATGGCGCATTATTAATTTCTTTTGTTATTATTATTCGAAGAAACAACAAATTAATTACAAATAAAAAAGCCCAACTGCAAAGTTGAGCTTTTCTTATAAAGTTCTTATGTGTTTAGTTTTTAATTACCTTCTTTTGAATAACGCGTTGCCCATCGTATAAACGAAAAATGTAAGTACCGCTCTCCAGTGTTTTTACATTTAAGTTACGTTTAAATGCACCTTTATCTACTTCTATTCCTGCTAAATTATATATAATGTACGTTATAGGTCTGTCGTCTTTCATACTAACTTTTAATCCTGAAAATGTGTTATATATGTTAGCATCGTATATTTTTACTGACTTAGTTAACGCTCCATCTATGTGCATATAATCGCCCGCTAGTTTTGAGCTACTTCCAATATTAATTGTGTAATCTTCAACTTCTCCATAAGAAAATGTTTCACAAGCTGTTTGCGTAGCATCCCATTTCATAGAAACACGCATTCTTGTCTGTCCTGCTAATGCTGAGTTTGGTATATTAAAGTTATATGATAAATTACCCGAGCTAGAAGTAGATCCTGTAACAACTTCTTCTGCGGCTTCAAACGTACCATTTTTATTAAAGTCTATCCAAACTTTAAAATACTCTGTATAAGTTGTACTAGCAAAGCCAGCACTTAAAACAATTGTATTGGCTCCATAAGACACGTTTCCTGTCTGGTTTGTAAAATCGGCATAACCCGCATTTGAAGCCGTTGCATTAGAAATACCACCAATACCTACAAAGTCTATATATTCGAAATTAGAATTCTCCCCTTTAGAGCTACAGTAATTTACTGGCGCTGGTGTTGGTGTTGGATTAGGGTTTGCACTTCCACTTACAGTATGTGTACCTAAGTCATTAAATGTATTTTGTGCAAATGTTGTCCATTCATTTAAAGTATATGTTGTATTAGGACTAGAAACTGATGCTTTTCTTCTTAGCGTTTTATCTTTAGCAAAATTAGAGCTACCTCCGTTAAAAGTACCTACTATGTCTATTAATACTCCATTTTTAAATAAACCTACAGCATCATTCCCATTAAATGTTAAAGCAGAATTACCAGTTGTTATATTTGCTTTTGAAGTTACTGAAGTAGATGCACTACTATTTGCTACAACATAAACATTCTCATTAGTTAATGTGCCACTTAAGTTATAACCAGAACTCCAGCTTCCAGCTCCATTAGTTTGTTTTTTTATTGTGTAAGTTGAAAGGTTTACAGAGCCTCCAGTAAAATTGGCTATTTCTATAGCTTTATTATTAGATGATCCTTCTACATATTCAGATATAAACAACTCTGCAACTGGGTCTGGGTTTCCGCCTCCTGAACCTGTTCCTGTTCCAAAACGATCCTCTGCTTGTGGGCCACCCCATATTTTAGTAGCAAAGGCTGGGTTATCTATAAATGGATTTCTGTTTCCTTGAATTCCAGCTATAACATTATTTCTATTATCTTCAAATGCATTTACTGGGTCATCAACATTCCATTGTAAGAACAAGTCTATCATATTATTATCTACAGTTAAAGCATTACCTACACCAACATTTTTAGGTAAACAACGGTCTCCATAGCGTAAATACATAAATAGCATCATACGTGCAACATCTCCTTTCCATTCATCTCCTGGATAAAAATGCCCTTGAGCTGTTATGCCAGCATTTCCATTTCCACTAGCATATTTTCTATTGTTTCTAGTAGAGTTCATTTGCCCATCGCTTGCGCGTAAATGATGCGCATCGCTTCCTGGGCCTGATGTACCTAGGTCTGGAGTTCCTAAAGATTTTGGGTAAGAGTGCTCTCTATTCCAAAGCCCTAAACCTCCTCCTCTACTAGATTTAGCTCTACTTCTATCTGTTTTCGCATTACCATCTGT
This sequence comes from Pontimicrobium sp. MEBiC06410, assembly GCF_053601615.1. Taxonomy (NCBI): domain Bacteria; kingdom Pseudomonadati; phylum Bacteroidota; class Flavobacteriia; order Flavobacteriales; family Flavobacteriaceae; genus Pontimicrobium; species Pontimicrobium sp. MEBiC06410. The sequence goes on along the minus strand of NZ_JBSHNT010000143.1, from coordinate 5,935 downwards.
ATCATCATACCCGTATATTAATAGTACATTATTAGAATTATTTGGGTCTTGATCTGCATTTTCTAATGCGTTCCATACGCCTGGTGTGTAACTTAAAAAAGTAGTATGCGTACTAATTATTTTAGTTGCTAAATCATCTTTTAGAGCAGTTCCATTTTGTGTAACATCTACTCCATTATAGTATGCAGGGATTTGAGAGAATGCTATTGATGAAACCAATAGCAGTAGGATTAATAATTTTTGTTTCATTTTAATTGTGTCTTTTTGGTTGTTTTTAATCTATGTAATAAAGCAATTTAATTAGTATTCACCTAAAATTTTTCTTGTTTTCGAATAAGCGTTCGAAAATAGTAACTAATAGTTAGTAATTCTTTACCATTAGGTTAATTACAATTTATAAAACTGTTAATAACTATTTTTAAAACAAAACACTTTTTTCAATTTCCAGAACTCTCAACTATTCTTATATTTGTTGTCTTAAAATGTTATCTGTATAAATAGTTTAGGTTGCATTATTTTAAATTAAAAACAAACATCTATCGATGAAAATTTCATATAACTGGTTAAAGCAATTTATTAAAACAGATTGGTCACCAGAACAAACAAGTGAATTACTTACAGACTTAGGTTTAGAAGTCGAAGGTTTAGAAGCTTACCAAAGTGTAAAAGGCGGTTTAGAAGGTGTAGTCGTTGGTGAGGTATTAACTTGTACGCAACACCCCAATGCAGATCGTTTAAAAGTAACAACCGTAAACATTGGTGAAGATGCTCCTGTACAAATTGTTTGTGGAGCACCAAATGTGGCTGCGGGGCAAAAAGTTCCTGTTGCAACCATAGGCACTACTCTATATACAGAAGAAGGAGAAGCTTGGACTATAAAGAAAGGAAAAATTCGAGGCGAGGAAAGTCATGGTATGATCTGTGCTGAAGATGAACTAGGTCTAGGAAAATCTCATGATGGTATCATGGTTTTAGATAATGATACTAAAGTAGGAACTCCTGCTTCTAGTTTATTTAATATTGAAAATGATCAAGTCTTCGAGATTGGTTTAACACCAAATCGAGCTGATGCTATGAGTCATTTTGGTACTGCTCGCGATTTAAAAGCAGGATTACAACAAAAGGATATTACTTTAGAATTAATTACACCTTCTGTTAGTGCTTTTCATGTTGAGAATAGAACTTTAAAAATAGATGTTGAAGTATTAAATAAAGAATTAGCACCTCGCTATTGTGGTGTAACAATATCTGGAGTAAAAGTTGGAGAATCTCCTGCATGGATACAACATAGATTAAAAGCTATTGGTTTAGCGCCCATAAATAATATTGTAGATATTACTAATTATGTTTTACATGAATTAGGGCAACCACTTCATGCTTTTGATGCTAATAAAATTGCAGGTAATAAAATTGAAGTAAAAACCGTAGAAGCTGGTACTAAATTTACTACTTTAGATGGTCTTGAGCGTGAATTACATGAAGATGATTTAATGATTTGCGATACAGAAAAACCATTATGTATTGCAGGGGTTTTTGGAGGTTTAGATTCTGGAGTCTCAGAACAAACCACTAATATCTTTTTAGAAAGTGCCTACTTTAATCCTGTTGGTGTTAGAAAAACAGCAAAACGCCACGCTTTAAATACCGATGCTTCTTTTAGGTTTGAAAGAGGTATAGACCCTAATATTACAGAATATGCTTTAAAACGTGCTGCTTTATTAATACAAGATATTGCAGGCGGAGAAATTACTAGTGATATTTCTGATGATTACTCTAATAAAATAGAAGATTTTCAGGTACGTATTAGTTTCGATAACGTTACAAGATTAATTGGACAAGAAATACCTAGAGAAACAATAAAAAGCATTCTTTCTTCTTTAGAGATTAAGGTTAATAATGTAACAGAAGCTGGTTTGGGCCTTACTGTTCCTGCTTATAGAAATGATGTACAGCGTGAAGCAGATGTTATAGAAGAAATACTTCGTGTATATGGCTATAACAACATTGAAACTACAACAAAATTAAACGCATCCATTTCTAACACGTCTAGATTTGAGGATCATAAATTACAAAACGTAGTTGGTAATCAACTAGCGTCTCAAGGTTTTTACGAAATCCTATCTAATTCGTTAACCACTCCTAATTATATTAAATTAAGCGAGCAATTAAAGGAAGAGCATAATATTACTATGCTAAACCCTTTAAGTAATGATTTATCTGTAATGAGACAATCGTTATTATTTTCTGGTTTAGAATCTATATTACATAATATAAATAGAAGGCAGAGCGATTTAAAGTTATTTGAATTTGGTAAAACTTACCATAATTATAACGATAAGCGTGAAGAATATAAACACTTAACTTTGTTTACTACAGGTAATAAAGTAGCAGAAAACTGGAGTGTAACAGCAACCAAAAGTGATTTCTTTTATTTAAAAGGAACTATTATAGCACTTTTAGAACGTTTAGGAATTAATAGATATAGATCTGCTCCTACTAAAAATGATGTGTTTAGCGAAGGTATGCAGTTTGAACAAGGTAATAAAATGCCTTTAGTATCTTTTGGAGTTGTTAAAAACTCTATTTTAAAACACTTTAGCATTTCTCAAAACGTTTTATTTGCCGATTTTAATTGGGATAATATTATTGAAGTTGCTAAACGTAATAAAATTAAATTTACTGCTATACCAAAATATCCAGAAGTTCGTCGTGATTTTGCGTTATTGTTAGATGATAATGTTACATTTGAACAGATACATACAATTGCTAAACAAACGGAAAAACAATTACTTAAAAATGTAAGTTTGTTTGATGTCTACGAAGGTAAAAATCTACCTAAAGGTAAAAAGAGTTATGCTGTAAGTTTTATGTTTCTAGATGAACACAAAACGCTTACAGACAAGGTTATTGATAAAATAATGAGTAAATTACAATCTAATTTTGAAAACAAGTTAGGTGCAGAATTAAGATAATTATGACTGAACAAAATTCTCCAAAAAACAATAAAAATATTTTTAATTTACTATTAGGATTCCTTTTTATTGGAGTTGGAGGCTATCGACTTTACAGTCATTATTTTACTGAAACAGTTTATAGTAATTTTAGATTAGTGCTATCTATTCTATTAATTGGTTTTGGTATCAATAGTTTTTATAAGTATTTTAAATAAAGGGTTAAAACCCAATATTAGCAAAATAATTTAACACCTTTGCTGTACTCATTGTTAAGCAATGAGTATAAATTAATATTTTAGCTTGAGCAAATACAATGTGTTGTATTTGCTCTTTTTTTGTTAAAAACAAAAATCCTTACTAATTGTAAGGAAAATCCTTAGCGATATTAAACTAAAAAAGTATATATTCACGCCCTTACAAATCGCTGTACGTTAATAATTTAGTGAATAAGTAATTAGTTTAACCGACCAAATGCAACTAAATATCAAGTAATTTATTGTTTAATATTCAACCTAAACAATTTATTAACTTATGAAAAATTTATTTATTGCATTTTTAATGCTGACACTGGTTTCTATTACATTTACTTCTTGCACTACAGAACCAGTAACCGAAGATGAAAACATTACCGCTATTATCGACCCTGAAAAAGATTGTCCGCCAAACGACAGAAACTGTAACGGTATTCCTGACGACGAAGAATAGTTTATATTTAACACTACTAATATCCATAGGTTGTATATCTCCTTTTGTTCATATAATCTATGGTATTAAAGATACAGAAGGCATATTTGGTTATAGATATATGTCTTCTTTTTTAAACGCCTTTGGGAGAATTAATTCCTTATTATGTTCTGCTCTGTTTATGAAATTTATCGCGTCTAAAACCATAAGTAAATACAAAGAATTGGTTAAAATTGGGGCAAATATGTTTCTATTTGTTTCTTCATTTTTTTTATTAAATCTATTCCTACCCAAAAAAGTATTATTCGGAACTGTAGACTTCCCTCCATATTTTTATTGGTTTAGCATGTTAATATTGTCTATCTGCTCTGGTCTCTTTTTATCTAAAATTCAAAAAGGTTTTTTAACTTCAGAAGAAAAATTTAAAAATATTATAAGAAAGCTTTTTAGATACATTTATGAATCTGAAAAGGACTTAAAAGATGAAACACTAGAAAAGCATAAACTCTTAAGAGGAGAACTCATAAAAAAAACTTTGGATAATGTCGGATAAAGAGGATCAAAAAAAGAAGATAACTGATGCTGATTGTTTTCCTGAAGAATTTTTGGAAGAATTAGATATAGATTTAACTCTTTATATTGAAAAGTTAAAAAAAGAAAAGAAGGCTAATTTAAACGCGTTTCATTTAGCTATAAAAGATATGGATATAAAAGATCTAGATGCTATTTTTGGTTGTTATATAACGTAGCTTGTTGCAAAGCCCATTTAGCAGCTTCGGCTTCAAACTTTAACCTCCATTTATCGTCTTTCATTTTTTCATTCCACTCTACATCTATTTCAGAACACTCAATACGCTCTTCTGTATCATCTAAAATCATACTTCCCATTCCTGTAAGTAACCAACGTGAACTCACCTCTTTATAAGTAGAGATAAATCGCTCTATATTAACCTCAGAAAGTCCAGTGGTTTTATCTAAAACACCATTTGCAATGCCTGTTTCTATATAAAACTGTCGCTTACTCAAACCTTTAAATGCTATATAATGAAGCATTCTTTGTTTTAAATTTGAGATATTTTTCTCCATTTATTATTAAGTTGAGATATTTTTCTATATATTTGTTTTGTATTAAAGGTGTTTATAACACAAATAACACCCTTAACTACCAAATGTACATAAAAAACAAACGCCCCTTTAATTATAGGCGTTATAAATATATGCCTAAAAATAATTTATAAGTTGAATTATTAATGGCTGTAGTATATACAATGCTAGCTTGTATATACTTAAACAAAAACATAGAATAGACCCTTAACCAGCTCCCTATTTTAAAGCTTTCCCTAAAAGCTAGGGTCTTTTTATATCTGTGTTCTCAATCTTGTATTGAGAAGACAAAAACAACTATTAATCATAAAAAAATTAAATGAGTATTGTGACTATAGAAATAGCCCCATTACAAATAATAATAGCTAGCGAAGATGAACAGTATAAAAAGAACTTAGAATGTTATTTTAACAACTATTATCCTTTTGTAGATGTATTTTTAGTAAAAACCACTACAGAGGCACTCGCTTATTTTAACGATAAGCCACCCTTTAAGTTTTTAATACGTAAACCCGAAACGCCTTTAAATAAAGCCGATTTAAAAAACTGTAAAGCTACAGAACTGCGAGATGTTAATTTAAGGCTAGTTGTATTCCAAAAACACCACAAAAAGACTGTAAAGGCTATAAATAAAAGCACCATACGTTATTTAAAACAAGAAAAGCTCCTATTTATTGGTATGCCCACATTTGCTGTATTGGGTATGCTAAAACATAAAGGTTTAAAACATCGTTTTTATAAGATTTTGGCGCATGCCTCTAGCGTATTGTTTTTAAAGCCTAATTAATAATATAAGGGATACGCATTGAAACGATGGTTTTACTAAATACCACTATAATAACGCTAACTAATACAATAATTTTAAACGAACTAAAAACATGAAAAAATAGAAACTACACTTACCCATTAGAGCATTGTTTTACAAGGTAAAGCTACTCGCAGATTATTTTAAATGTTTATGTGCTAGGTTGATAAATAATTAAAATTTAAAAACATGACACTATTAAAACATATAAAACGAGTAGCGTTTTGTGCATCCATAGCTTTTTTAACCTTTAACTGCCAAAAAGAAGACGATACTTTACAAGTACAACAAACAGCATTAAAAAGTAATGTTAACATTTCTAGGCTTAACACTAAAGCCATTGAAAACGATAAAAACTTAATGCGCATAATAAATAAAGCAGAAACTA
>NZ_JBSHNT010000142.1:0-57478 GCF_053601615.1 Pontimicrobium sp. MEBiC06410 | reverse complement strand
ATTGAAACTTGGTATAATAGAAAAAGATTACACACGGCTTTAGGCTTAAAATCTATTGAAGAATTTGAAACAGAAATGAACAATCAAAAATTAGCAGCATAATCTCTCTTCTTTTTGTCCAGTTTTTTGTTGCAAGTCCATCGGAACTTGATAGAATTAAATCTAACAAAAAGTTAAAGGAATTAATTAAGATTAATAATGGAAAACTCTACTTTATTTATGCTGAATATAATAACTATGATTTTTTAGAATATTTTGAAAACAATTATAAAGAAGTTGAGTGCATAAAAATAAACAGCCAAAGAGCTCAAAATGCTTTAATAGAATACTTAATTAAAAGTAGTAGTAATAAAAGTTATCCAAGACTAGCTAAAATTCAAGATGATAATGTAATTTCTAAAGAGCATTATAATTCATTTAAGCATCATTATAAAAGAAATAATTTCTTTCATTGCTTAACCAATCAATTAATAATTTAAATAGAAATGACTTCTATATTAACGAGAACGACTGAAAACCTATATAGTGTTTTTAAATCCTATGTTGTTAAAGAAGGTTTAAGAGAACGAGCTTGCGATTGTTGTGTCACTAATGAAGAAATAAGATTGTTGCTATCTAAGCCTTTAAAAGAATTAAGTTATAATGAAATAGGTCCTTTTTTTCGTTCAGCGATCTCAACTTTTGGCTATGTAGAAGATTTTAAACATTTTTTGCCTAGAATTTTAGAGTTAATGCAAGACCCTAATTGTTATGTGTTAGGCGATTTTTCAACCTTCGAAAAATTAAACTATAGCGAATGGAAAAATTGGAATATAGATGAAATTGAAGCCATTGAAGCCTATTTTCAAGAATTATTAATAGATGTTTTAAATAATAATTTAGATACAATAGAAGATTATATCGAATTAAATTTAAAGTATACAAATTTTAATAAGCTATGTAAAATACTGGCAAATACCAATTCAAAAAAGTTAATCGATAGCATAGTAGAAGCTACATTAAACAGTCATTATTATAAGGTAGATGATAGACTTTTTAACTTTTTTTCAAGTCAAACAATGTTAGATAAATTAGAAAATGAGTTTTTTAAAGAAAAAGACAAGGCCTATGCTAGTAGAATATCTATTGCACATAACATATTAGAAACTCATCAAAATAAAAACAAATGAATTACAATAAATATATAATAGTCATAGACTTAGAAGCTACCTGTTGGAACGGGAAAGTCCCTAAAGGGCAAGTTAGCGAAATTATAGAAATAGGAATCTGTATATTAAATACAGAAACAGGAGACATTACTAAAAACGAGGGTATATTAATAAAACCAGAACGCTCAGAAGTGAGTCCGTTTTGTACAGAATTAACAACGATAACACAAACATTATTAGATAAAGAAGGAGTTACGTTTAGTGAAGCTTGCACTCAATTAAGAGAAAATTATCAAGCGCATCATTACATATGGGCAAGTTACGGAGCATACGATTTAAATGTTATGAAACAACAGTGTAAAGTTCGTAATATAGATTATCCTTTATCTCAAAATCATATAAACGTAAAAACATTATTTTCTGAAGTTAAAGCATTAAGAGGTAAAGTAGGAATGAAAGGTGCTTTAGGCATTTTAAATATTCCTTTAAAAGGCACTCACCATAGAGGTGTTGATGATGCAAATAATATTGCTAAAATTTTATATTGGTGTATAAAAAATAAAGAATAATAACAGAAGGTTTTTACCCTAGTTAATTAATAGAGTTGTAAATTGTTGTTTTCTTTGTTACTTTTAGCCTAAGATTATTCCTTCATTGTAGTGTGAAATTACAATTTAATAAGAAGGCAAATCTTTTTTAATCATAGTCAGTCCCCAAATGATGAAAACTAAAATTATAGAAAAACTTTCGGAAATAGAGAAAGAAAAAAACATAGAAATACTATTCGCAATAGAATCTGGAAGTAGAGCCTGGGGTTTTGCTTCACCAGATTCCGACTACGATGTACGTTTTGTTTACAGACATCCTAAAGATTGGTATTTAAATTTATGGGAAGGTAAAGATACTATAGAATTTACTACAGAAGATAACCTTGATGGAGCAGGCTGGGACTTAAAAAAAGCCATAAAGTTAATGACTAAGTCTAATGCTTCAATTATAGAATGGCTCTTTTCTCCTATAGTTTATCGTGCAAATGATGCTTTTTTAAAAGATATGCAAACATTGGCAGAACATAGTTTTAATCCAATAGCAGGGTTTTATCACTACCATAGTATGAGCAAAAGTTTCTTAGAAAAAGTATCTCGAGAAAATGTAAGCTTAAAAAGTTTTTTCTATGCATTACGAGCAGCATTATCTGCAATGTGGATTGTAAAGCGTAAAACCGCTCCGCCAGTTTTGTTTTCAGAATTACTAGATTTAATAGATAATAATACTATAAAAGAAATAGAAGCTTTAATAGAATTGAAATCGCAATACAGTGAAGCCTTTCAGGTAAAGCAAAACCAAAGACTTTTTATCTTTTTAAAATACACTATTTTAGATAATGACGAAAAAGGAAAAAAACTAATTAATTGCCAGTACAATCCAGAAGATTTTAATAATTTATTTCTTAAATACCTTAAGTAATTGACATTAGAAGAACTTAAAACGTCTGGGCATATTATTTTTGAATGCATTGGCGGTAGTCGTGCTTATGGACTAGAAACAGAAACATCAGATACAGATATTAGAGGTGTTTTTATATTGCCAAAAGCACAATTTTATAGCTTAGATTATATAGGGCAAATTAATAATGAAACAAATGATATTGCTTATTATGAGCTACGAAAGTTTATAGAATTACTAGCAAAGAATAATCCTAATATTTTAGAGTTATTGAATATGCCAGAAGCATGTATTTTATACAAACACCCTATATATGATGAAATTAAACAAAGTGTTTTTTTATCTAAACTATGTAAAAATAGTTTTGCTAATTATGCATTTACGCAAATAAAGAAAGCAAGAGGGTTAAATAAAAAAATTGTAAACCCCGTAGAAAAAGAACGAAAAACTATTGAAGACTTTTGCTATGTAAGAACAGAAAAACAATCAATTTCTTTAAAAGAGTTTTTAAAGGATAATCAATTAGAAGCTTCAAAATGCGGGTTGGTTAAAATACCACATATGAAAAATTGTTATAATATTTTTTATAGCCTATCCATACGTTATAATGGAATATCTAGAGAACAAGCAAATGAAGTATGTTTAAGTTCTGTACCTAAAGCAGAGAAACCTATAGCCTTATTATATTTTAATGTAGAAGGGTATTCTAGCTATTGTAAAAAATATAAAGACTATTGGGCCTGGGTTAACAATAGAAATGAGGAACGATATAAAAATAATATCTCACACAGTAAAAACTACGATGCTAAGAACATGATGCATACATTTAGGCAATTGCATATGGCAAAAGAGATAGGAGAAACAAAAACGATTAATGTAAAACGAAATGATCGTGATTTTCTGTTATCTATTAAAAAAGCAGATTTCGAATATGATACATTAGTAAGCAAAGCAGAAGCAATGAAGGTAGAATTAGAGACTATTTACAATACTTCAACCTTACAAGAATATCCAAGCTTAGAAACTGTAAATGCCTTATTAGTAGGTTTAAGAGAACAATTTTATAAGGAAAAAGAGTTGCAATTAAAATAATAATAGCATATTTGTAACACCAAATAAATGGTATAAAATAAAATGACAATACAAAAATTACATAGTATTAATATAAAAGGAGCTGGACTCTATACTTTTGTTCAAGATTTAAGGGACGAAACAGGATGCTGTATAATTTTTAGAAGGAATAAAATGTAATAAAAACCTTAAATAACTATAATATATAAGCGTCCAATTAAAATTGGACGCTTTTTTTATGAAAATTTTTTTGAAAACATGTCAAGTATTTAAAAACAGTAGAATAGAATAATTAAAACAAGAAACAATTGAGAGACAGTCTATTGTGAAAAATGTTAAATCCCTGCGTAAAGCGGACAGGAATTGTAGTATCTATTTTTAAATATAAATAACTAATAATCAATATATTAAATAGTTTTTTTCTTGCGTAATTAAAAAAACAAATACATCTTTGCATCGTTGAAAAAACAATAATAAATTAAAAATAATGAAACATTTAATAAGACATAATCAAAAACTTAATAGTAGTCATGATCTGTTTAGAATTACAGGGCAGTTAAGTAAGGATGTACAATTATTTTTGAAACAATGGGAGGATGAGTATATATAATTAAAATAATATATAACGTTTTAAACGTAGCACCTCCCCAAAGAGGTGCTTTTTTTATGAAATAGATTTTATAAAAACTACAAAATGCAGAAATGGCGGAACTGGCATACGCGCTTGATTTAGAGTCAAGATTTTGAGAGTTCGAATCTCTCTTTCTGTACTATAATCCACTAGCCCAATTGCAAGAGATTGGTAAGAAAAAACAATTGTTTTTTCGAAGGTACCGAACGAAGTTCTGGTTTATGCCCCGTTCAGTCTTGGTTCTAAACACGAAGTATTCACGAGTACAACTTTAAAATAATAAAAAGAAGCGAGCTAATCCTATCAGGTCATCAAAATTTAATAATGAATTAATAAAACAATATGATGGCTTTAGCTTATTTGGTAAAGTACTTCACTGTGAATGAAGAGAACAGGGTTCGAGCCCCGAAGTCACCCTGAAAGTAAATTAGTAATTAATAAAAATTAGAAATCATGTTTAAAAAATACAATACTATAGAAAACACGTACCGTGAAAAAGAAATAGAGCAAATCTACCTACATGGATATGATAAAGAAACCTATGTGGTACAAGAAAAAGTACATGGAGCCAACTTTTCTTTTATTACTAATGGTAAAACAATACAAGTAGCAAAACGAAGTGGTTTAATTGTAGAAGGAGAAAATTTTAGTAATTACGAGCATGTATTAGACACGTATTCCGAAGCTATAAAAACATTATTTGGATTGGTAAAAATAGATTACCCAGAAACAGAAATAGTTACCATTTTCGGGGAATTGTATGGAGGTAGTTATGAGCATCCAGATGTTGAAAAAATAAAAGGAATGGTAAGAGTACAAAAAGGTGTGTTTTACAGTCCAGAAAACGACTTTTATGCGTTTGATATCTGTATTAATCAAATAAAATACCTAGATGTACCTATAGCCAATACATATTTTGAAGCAGTAGAATTATTTTATGCAAAAACGCTATTTCAAGGCACGTTACAAAAATGTTTAGACTACCCTAATATTTTTCAGTCTAAAATTCCAACATGGTTAAAGCTACCAGAGATTAAAGGTAATATTTGTGAAGGTGTAATTATTAAACCTCGAGTAAGTAAGCATTTTAGAAATGGACAACGTGTTATTTTTAAAAATAAAAATGAAAAATGGTCCGAACGCTCACATTCAAAAAATAAAGTTGCTAGAGAAGTAAAAGTATTTTCAGAATTAGAAAAAGAAACTGTTAATTACCTTTTAAGTTATGTAAGTGAAAATAGATTAATGAATGTGCAAAGCAAACTAGGAGAATTTTCATTAAAACAAATGGGGAAAACAATCGGGCTATTTGCACAAGATGCACTTGTAGATTTTAAAAAAGATTACGAGTCGCAATGGGAAGTTATAGAAAAAGAAAGTCAAAAACGAATGACTAAAATGCTTAATAAAGAAGCAGCGAATATGGTCAAGCAAATTTTTCTATACAGATAATAGAAGTAATATTTGTTATTGAGTACAGTCGAAAAGAACTTTAATATAGTATAATTTTCGGCTGTATTTAAATAAAAATAATTATTACGCAAAAAGAATGCGTAATAGAATGTAATATTTGTGCTGTAATTAATTAATGATTACTTTGTTTATAATAAATACTGGGTTAATGCATAATATTAAAACAATACTTTTAACACAAATATTAATAGATTCAGAACCTCACTACTCTCTAGATTGGTTAGCTATACATAGTCCATTCTTTCAAAAAGAATATTTGGAAAAGTTGGCAATAAACCTTGTTAAATGCCATGTTGAAGGTGTATTAGAAACATTGCCACATCCTCATTTTAATGAAGAAGTAACACCATTACTACATGATACCTTTTCAAGATTCATACCTTCATTAAAACAAATACAAGAGCATGATTATAATTCAAATGCTATAACTCAAAAAGCAATAGCAAAAACAATAGAAACAATAGCATTTAAAGATGTTTTATTACTAATGGGACAACGCATAACCTCTGCAACTGTGCAAACAATACAAGGGTTACCATTATTAAGAGAAGAAGTATTAGCTAGTTGTTTCAAACCCTATAATAAACATATAAGTGTAGCGGTAAGAGCTTGGGAAAAACATATAGATAGAACCGAAGATTCCTTTTGGGGTGAAATACAAGGTAAGCCCGAAGAAAAAGAAGAAAAAGCAAGAGTATTAATTAATACACTAATAGACAAACATACGTGGTGGAATGTATTTTACCATTACAAACACGAATTAGTATACGAAATTAGAGTAGCAACTGGACACGGCATGCGCTGGAGTATTAAAGACAAGACATTAATAGGTTTTTTAGAACCCTTTTTATAATATTAAAAATGAATACATTTAAATCATATAATTTCACTCAAGAAGAATGGGAGCATTGTATAAAGGTTTTAACCGAACTTAAAAAAGATCCGTTTCAAAATCCAGACAACCCATTATTATCTGGGTTAATAACTAAAATATATAAAACAGCAAAAAAGAGTAAATCTAAAGAATTATACAGAGTACATAGAAATCTAAAAGCAAATGACCCTAAAGAAATTTTTGACACCCCAAAAGCTGAGGATATAAAGGCTGTTAAAAATACTATGATTTCTAAAAATGCATTAGAAAACATAACGCTTTATGCCGATGATGATAAGAAAAATGGAGGTAGTTATAAAACGTTAAACAAAGCTAAAGGCTGTTATTGTTGTAATGTAAAGTTTAATAAGTTACATTTTTTTTATAACCGATTGTGTCCTAGCTGCGCAGAAGCCAATTACGAGCAACGTTTTAAAACTTTAGATTTAAAAAATAGAAACGTAATATTAACAGGAGGGCGTGTAAAAGTAGGATATGCAACAGCCTTAAAGCTATTAAGAGCAGAAGCTAATGTTATGTTGACTACTCGTTTTCCTGCATCGGCATTAGACAACTTTAAAAAAGAGACCGATTATAATTTATGGAAACATAAACTTACTATTTATGGATTAGACTTAAGAAATTTAAAAGCCGTAGAACGTTTTATAGTGTATTATAAGTCTAAATACAATACACTAGATATTTTAATAAATAATGCAGCGCAAACCATAAAGTACGATGATAATTATTATTTGCCAATAGTAGAGAAAGAGAAACAATTAGTTTTACAGTATACAAACGAAAAATGCTTAATACCTAATGAAACGTCTGTAATTGAAGACGTAAAACTATTAGCTAATACGTCTCAAAATAATCATTTCGAGATGAATAGATTTGGGCAACCAATAGATGTAAGAACCAAAACAAGTTGGAACTCTACATTAGAAGAAGTATCTATGTATGAGTTGTTAGAGGTTAATTTAATCAATCAAATATCCCCTTATTTTATGATTAAAGAATTTACACCGTTATTTAAAAACTCAAGTTTTAATAAGCGTTTTATAATAAATGTAACCTCTTCAGAAGGTATTTTTAGTTATAGTAAAAAAACAATTTTTCACCCGCATACTAATATGACAAAAGCAGCATTAAATATGCTAACAAAAACATCTGGAGCAGATTACGAAAAAGACGCTATTTATATGTATGCAGTAGATGTAGGTTGGATTTCTACTGGAGCAAAAGAAGTATTACGTAAAAAACAGTTTGAAGAAGGCTATATACCACCTTTAGATTCTGTAGATGGAGCAGCAAGAATAATACACCCTATTATTGAAGCTATAAATGGAAATACTATATTAGTTGGAACTTTATTAAAGAATTATGAAATAAACCCTTGGTAAAATATTGTAAAGCGCGTTAGCTCAGTTAGAAGAGTACAAGTTACTCAGATACAGTGCCCGTGAGTTCAAATCTCACACGCGCTTTACTTTTTAAATGATAAAATGGGAATGGTGGTTAAAATATGGAAAACGACAGTCTGCAAAACTGTAGATGCAAGTTCGAGTCTTGCTCATTCCCCAAAAAGAAAGCACTAAGATAACTGGAAATCGTCAGCCACCACATGTTGAAATATTGGTTCAAATCCATTGTGCTTTCCTAATAATAATATACATGGAGTAGTAGTTCAAAGGAAGAATGCCTGCCTATCAAGCAGGAGGGTGCAAGTTCGAGTCTTGCCTACTCCAACACATTGAAGAAAGTAATAGTTTAATTGGAAAAACACCTGCCTGTCACGCAGGAGATGTGAGTTCGACCCTCATTTACTTTCCTTTTCAATAAAAGATAATAGTTGTCATGAGTAATCTTAAAAATAGAGGCAAGGAGGGAAGAGACGATTTGCTTTTTGGAACACCAAAAATGCAAGACAAAATTAAAGAAGCCATTACAGATATGTGTTACTTACTATCTAGAGGATATGCTCAAAAATCGTCAATACAGCTAGTTGGTAATAAATATCGCCTTAATGCGCGACAGCAACAAGCTGTACAAGGCATGAGTGCTTCTAAACAACAAATAAAAAAACGTCAATCTACTTGCGTTACTTTAAATACTTTAAAAGGACAAGATATAATTATAGATGGTTTTAATTTGATTATTATATTAGAGAGTGCTTTGTCTCAAGCTTATATTTTTAAAGGATTAGATAATTGTTATCGCGATTTATCTGGTGTATACGGTACTTATAAACGTGTACAGCAAACAGAGCAAGCCTTATTATTAATAGGTTCTGTATTAAAGCAAGCTGAGGTTAATAGTGTTCTTTGGGTATTAGATAAACCAGTATCTAATAGTGGAAGGCTTAAAACCAGATTACGAGAATTAGCAGAGCAAGAACAATATAATTGGAACATTATTTTAGAAAATAACCCCGATAAATACTTAGCCGAGAGTGCTTCTGTTATAGTAACCTCAGATGCTTGGATATTAGATCGCGCTGAGACATGGTGTAATATAGCAGGGTATCTTATAGAGCAAACTATAAACAATGTATATGTTGTTAATAGTAACTAACTTATCCTAACTTTTCTTTAATCTCTTTTGCAGACCTTAAAGGGGTATAAATAGTTGGAGACAAATAGTCTTTTACTTTCTTCTCATAGCGTCTAGCTAATTTTTTATTATTGATCTCATCTGCTAAAAAGTATAAGTAGTTATATAAAATATACTTATGTGGGCTGTTAGTTTTTAAAGCCTTAATTTGAGGTTCGTATGTATTGAAATAAGCCGTTATTTGTTCTGTATAATCCTTATTTTGTTCATTATAATTAACTTGTTCAATAAGCCATTTAGCTTTTAAGATACTTTCTATAAACAGAGACTTATTTTCATACTCTTTAATAAATGTATTTACTTCATCTTCATCGCCTAGCCATTTAGGGAGAATAACATCTAAATAACCTAGGTAAGCCATCGTATGATCTGGTTTAGCAGAAATACAATACAAGAAAGCATTCTTAGCGGCAGTTTTTTCACTTAAACCTTTGTTGGCTCGAATTAATAAATTATTAGCTTCGACTTTTAAAGGCCCTTGTACCTGATTTAAAGTCGTATTAGCTTGGTTTAATAATTCATGAAAACCTAAAGCACTTTCCATACTTGTCTCATCTGCATAGGCGTAACCACGAGCTTCCCAAGCATCATATAGTAATCGATTACCTTTAACAACTTGAAATAAAGGAGATCTGCCATCTATTGTATTCCATTGGTTTATATGCTTATCGTTAAGCATTAACGCTAAAGCATCAATAGCTTGTGTTTGTTCATCTGTAGATAGTAGGCTTAATCTGTTTAAAGCGGTATCGTATTTTTTCTGAATAACTAACTTTACAATCTTTTTTATAGCCTTGTTGCCAAAGCTATAATCTATGCCTGTATACTGGTTAAACCACTTGTTTAAAAGACTTCTAGGAATGAAAGATAGTAGTATAATTAATACTATTATGCTAGCGATACAAATAAACATTAAATAGTTTGTAGATGACGTTGGAGGAGTATCTATTTCTAATTGTAAAAACGAATCAGAAAAGCTAAACCCATTAGCTTCATAAAATTCACGTTCACCATTTAATAATTTAGACGCTATGTCTTTTTTAAAGTAGTTTTGTGACAGATTAATTTTTGAGTTATATAAGTTAGTTTTTAATACACTACTATCTTTAGTACTGTTATCATTAATTAGAGCAATAATTTTTTGGGGGTTATTTTTGCTAACTAGAGGCAAATAAAAGTGACTTATTTTATCTTTTTTGAAAACCTTTTTAACTGCAAAAGGATAGTTGTTATCTATTTTGTAATCTGAAAGCAGTATATATTTATCTAAATCTGTTGTCTGTAATAAGTTCTCTGCTTTTATAGGCTCTAACACTCTAGCTTTTGAAGCAAATAATACATCTCCGCTAAACTCATAAATGGCGAAAATGAGAATAGCTAGCGCAACAAAACGTTTAATAAAAAAAAGATTTTTAGTAAAAGATATAATTTTAAAAAGGATATTTAATAGCACAGTTTATAGTTTTATTGTTTAATGAATAGCGGTTATTGTAAAAGATTGGGTTCTAAAGGATATGGTATCATTAATAGTTTTTCCAAGCAATAATTTCGCAATAGGAGTTATAGGTGAAATAGCATAAAATTCGGTATTGTCTACCTTAACAACACCTGCACTTATAGCTATATAATAATTAGCTTTTGATGTGTATACAACACTTCCTAAATGAATTTTATCAGAAGGGTTCTCAATACTTATTCTTGATAAGTTTTCTTTAATTTTAATTATTTCTGCTAATTGATTACCTACTTTTTCACGCTCTAATTGTAGCATAGCACGACCCGTTTCATGTTTATCTCCTGCACTACTTTTTGTTTCAGATAAAAGTGATTGTTGTATTTCTTGCATTGTATTTTTTACCGTTAATAATCGGTTATCTACAAAGGCTAAACATTGTTTATAAAGCGCTTCTTTTATTGAAAGCTGATTCATTTTTTCTTATCAAATTTTAATGCTCCAAAGTACTGCATTTGTTTTACAATCCACTGTTTCCGGTTCTGAATATAATTAGTTGCAGGTGTTGCTTTGTAATGTTTTGGTTTAGGTAAAATAGCAGCAATGGCCGCTGCTTCGTATTGTGTTAGTTTGGCTGCTGGCTTTTTAAACCAATATTGCGCTGCAGCTTCTGCTCCAAAAATGCCATTTCCCATTTCTATACTGTTAAGGTAAACTTCTAAAATGCGCTCTTTAGACCAAGTTAATTCTATTAAAAAAGTAAAGTAAGTTTCTAAACCTTTACGTAGCCAACTACGTTCTGGCCATAAAAATACATTTTTAGCAGTTTGTTGACTTATGGTACTAGCCCCTTTAATACGTTTTCCTTTCTTATTGTTTTCGTAGGCCTTTTCTATAGCTTTTAAATCGAAACCATTATGTTTTAAAAAAAACTGATCTTCACTACAAATAACAGCTAATTGTAGTTGTTTTGAAATTGATTTTAAAGGAACCCAACTGTGCTTTTGTTTTATTTTAGTATTCTCAGTTTTTTGAATAATCATTAAAGGAGTTGTAGGAACAGGAACCCATTTAAAGAGTAATACAATAGTAAAAGAAAAAACAACTAGCCAAAAGAAGAGTTTAACAAAGAAACGAAATAACTTTTTCATTATATCAAATCGGCTAATTCTTTCCCAACCAAACTACCAATAGCTACTCCCATGCCTCCTAAGCGAACACCGCAATATATTGAGTTAGATACTTGTTTTACTAGAGCCTTTTTTTGCTCGCCAACACCCATTATTCCGCTCCATTTGTGGTCTATTTCAAAAGGAGTATTGGGCAAAATAGTGTTCTTTAAAAGTGATTCTAATTTGTTTTGTATTAAATCTGTTTGTTCCAATGTTGTAGTTTCTTCTGTCTTAAAATCTAAATGTCTTCCACCTCCAAATAGTATTCTATTGTCTATATTTCTAAAATAATAATAACCCCTATCTAAATGGAAAGTCCCTTTAATATGTAGGTTTTTAATTGGCTTTGTAATTAAAACTTGAGCTCTAGCTGGTTTTACAGATTCTTCTAATAATTGAGAAGTAAAGCCATTGGTAGCAATTAAAAGTTTTGTAGTTGTGAGTTCAAAATTGTTTGTTTTTAACTTTACAGTATTAGTCTCTTCAGTAAAGGATTCAACGGTACAGTTATTTAGAATTTTAACACCTTTAGATTGTACTTTTAGTAATAAAGCCTCCATCATTTTTCCAGTATCAATTTGTCCTTCAAACTTATTAAAAGCGTATTTGCTCTTTATATTTTTAAATAGGAAACTATTCTCTTTTAGAGAGAAAACAGTATCGTTAAAAATAGGCTTTAAAAGGGTGTTGATAGTATTTAGCTTAGATAAACAACTGTCATAAAAAGCATTATCTTCTTTTAAGAACAACTCATAACCTCCTAATGTTTTATAGTCTATAATCTTATCTCCTAATGTCTGCCTCAATAGTTGAAGTCCATTAACTCGTTTTTTTACTAATTCTAAAACGTCTTCTTCACTATGATTATTGAGGTCGTCTATTAATTCGCTTAAGCTTCCAAAGCATGCAAATCCTGCGTTTTTTGTACTTGCGCCTTGAGGAAGCATCCCTTTTTCTAGTATTAAAATATTAGCTTTAGGAAAACGTTCTTTTAATTGTAAAGCACAATTAAGTCCTACAATACCACTACCAATTATTGTAAAATCTACATTAGTAAGCCAACTCTTTTTTTCCCAATAGGATAAATTCATAGATATAGTATTCGTTTATTTTATAAATAGGATATAAAATATGAGAATACAAAATAGTGAAAAAGTTGTTGTATAAAAAAACTCTGAAAGTACTTTAGGATTTTTTAAAATTGAATTACAGATTATTTAACCGTAATCTTTTTAGTTACATATTTTGCTTGATTAGTATATACTTTTTAGATTATACATTGCCTAAAGCAATTCTTTAGGTATTAAAAAATACGAAAAGGACTTATATTAAAAGCTCCATTTTATATTAAAATGGAGCTTTTGCTAATACTCAAAAATGGAGTGTAATTAGATTGTTATTTATTAAAGGGGCAAATTAATTTTTTATGAGTTTTTTAGATATTTCACCTCCTATATTTATTATATAAATCCCAGATTCTAATTTAGAAATGTCTAATGTGCTAGAGTGTATGCCTTTACCTACACTCAATTGTTTATTTAGCATGGTTCTTCCATTAATATCATAAATAATAACAGATATTTGTTCTTTTGTTGCTCCGTTTGTAGAAAGAGTTATATAATCTGAAGCAGGATTTGGATATATAGATATTAAACCACTATTAATAACTGAACCAGTTGTAGGTGCAACTGAAGAGCTGAAACCACTAAAGCAAGGTCCTAAATAAACCCACTGGTAGAAAATATTCATTTGATATAATCCTCCTAAATAAATTACTTTAGATCCCGGTTGATATGGAATTCCTGGTTGATATATTGGAACTCCACTACAAGGTCCTGTAACTCCAGTAGTTGTGAATGATATGACCGAAGAGTATGGAGATTCTTGAGAAGTTCCTCCTCCAGAAGTACCACATGGTCCGAGATTTATCCATCCTGATGGTGTTGCTTCGTATAAAGAGCCTTGAAAAGTTACCTTAGAACCGAAAGGATAAAATGTACCAGGTTGGTATTCGGCTACTCCAGTACATGGATCATTCCCTTGACCTTCAGTAGGGCAATTATATTTTAATCTTACATTATAAGTTGTATTAGGAGATAAACCAGTTAATCCTTTAGAATTGCCAGAAGCCGATACACTTGAGTAGTTTGAAGCAGATGTTGCTTTGTATTCTAATGTATAATTTGATACTCCAGAAATAGAGTTCCAATTAATAGTAGCCGATGATGTTGAAATATTTGTACTAGATACTCCGTTAACAGGGTTGCAACTTCCAGAACCTCCACCATCTGTAGCTGTAAATGAAATTACTGTTGAGTATGGCGACTCTTCTCCTGTAGTACATGTGTATTTTAATCTCACATCGTAAGAAACATCAGTAGTAACAGATAAGCTATAAGAAGTTCCAGAAACATTTACACTTGTATAGTTTGCTGCTGTAGAAGTTTTGTATTCTAATATATAATCTGAAATCCCAGAAACAGCATTCCAATTAATCGTTGCTGAAGATGTTGTAACGTTAGAGCTGTTTACTCCTGTAACTGCTCCACAGGTGTTGGATGTTTCGCATGCAGACCCTGAATATTTTGCACCAATACCAACGGCATTCATAGCGTCGGTAACTGTTTTTACTTCACAAGAATTTTGCCCATATAAATCTTTTGCAGCATTTATAACTGCGTTTCTCGCTGCATTATAATTAGAGTTATTAGATAAATAATAAACTAATGCTCTGTAAGCAATTTGCCCAGCTTTATCAATACCAATACCATCTACCGAATAGGAAGTGTTATTGTCATTAGTACCGTTACCGCCTTGTGAGGTTAAATAAAACCAATAATTCATTACACCACTATTAGTATGAACTCCGCCATTATCAGCGCTAGAGTTTGTTGAAGCCCATAATGAACCTTGATAAGTGTCTGGTTGATTGTATGTTTTTGGATTTGAAAGTGATCTTTTTATAGAAATTTTGTCTCCTAAAGTCCATACGTTGTTGTCTACACTATTAAAAGCATAATATTCTGCATAAGATCCAAATATATCTGCAAAAGATTCATTTAAAGCACCAGACTCACCTTGGTATACAAGTCCAGCACTAGTTCCTATAACTCCATGAGTTATTTCATGACTTACTACATCTAAGGGGGTTAGAGGAGCACCTCCATTAGTTCCATTTCCAAAATAGCCTTGAGTGCCTATCCAAAAAGCATTGTTAGTAGAACCTTGACCGCCACCATTTACAAATAGCCCTATATTACTTCCATTGCCATCATAACTATTCCTGTTAAATGTATTTTTATACATGTCCCATGTTTGTTCTGCTCCCCAGTAAGCCGCCATATAATAGGCTTGGTTTCCAGAAAAATTAAATGATGTCGAATTACTTGAATACAAAGTACCATTCATAGTTTGTCCTTGTTGTGTTGGTAGACTGGCACCATTCATGTTTCGTAGCGATATTCTTCTATTACCATTTTGTTGAGTAACATATCCATTACCACTATTACTTACGGTGATGGTCCTAGTTCCATGATGTCCAGTATTTGCTGTACCTTCTACATCTGCAGAATGCATTTTTTGCTCTATAAATAGTGTTTCTCCATTGATAGCATCTATGTAAACTAGTTTACGATCTAAAGGAGCAGCAGAAAACATATCAAATTTATAAGCTAGTCTTAACTCGCTAGATTTAAGACTGTTATTTTTAGTTATATAAACTAACTTCCCTTTGTTGTTAATTTCTTCACCCATAAATACTTTTTTGCCTCTGTCATTTAAAGTAGCTACTTCCCAAGCATACTTTTTGGCTCTTACTATTTGTTTTGCCTTGACCATAGCTCCTTCAGAATTTAAACTTGCTCTTTTTTGAGGAACTCCAGATGGAATATTTTTAAACCAATCTCCATTAGCAGTAGTAATGAGGTTATTTTTTACATGTATTGAATAGGTACTGTAAGCAACAGGAATATTATTAATGGTTTGTTGTAGCCTGTAGTGAGTGTATCCTAGATGATCTGCTTCTTGATCTAATAGGATAAAACCTTCAAACGATTTTGTTTTTAAAATAGTTTTGAGGCAATTATCTGGCGATATAAATCGTACAGCATCTTTATTGAATTTTACAAAACGAGGGTGCATTTCCTCATCGCCTTCTTGAACAATTTTAAATTTCTCCTGCCCATAAATAGAAAGAGAAAATAAAACGAGTAATAATACTTGTAATAGTTTTTTCATGTGTTTATATTTTAGTTTGATTAAACCAAAAGAACAAATTAAAGTGTCTTAAAACCAAGAAGTACTAGTCTACAATGTTGAAATGAGACGTTTATTAATCAAAATGAGACTGTTTAAATACTATGCATTACATATCATTCGTTTTGTTTTATATAATCTGAAGGTGATACTCCCAACCGCTCCTTAAAGTTTTTATAAAAAGTTGCTTTAGAATTAAATCCAACTTCTTTTGCAATAGTTATAATACTATATTTTTTATAAGAGTCACTTAAAAGCATTTTTTTTACTTCTTCTATCCTATAATTATTAATATAACTATTAAAGTTTTCATAGCCTGCTGCTTTTAGTGATTTAGAAATTTTATTACTTGAAATTTTTGTGAGTTTAGAAAGTGTTTTTAATGTAATATTGGGGTTTAAGTATAACCTTTCATCACTTATATAGCTCTCTACTTTATTAAAGATTTCTATTAACTCACTATTAATAGGAGCATTGTTCTTGAGACCTTGAGAACTATTCGTGATTTTTACATAATTGTTTATATTAATTTGTATAACACTTGCTATACTTAAATAGTAGAGTAAGACTATATTAAGAAAATATAATATATATAGCGTTTGTTTATTTGGAGGCAATAAGAAAAATGTTAAGAATGTAAAGACATTAAAAATAATACAGGATACACAAAATACTGTTACCCAATTTAATGACTTGTTTTTAGTGTTCGTATAGAATAAAGGTAAAAACTTTCTATGGAGATTAGTAACATGTATTATTTTTATGCATATAAAAATATTGAAGCCAATAGAAAGTATAGTATAGACTTTTAGAATATTTTTAATTGATTGGTTACTGATATAATTTTCATCGATATAAACAATAATAAAAATAATTAAAAAAAATAAAAACTCTATTGCAGAAGGAATTAGATAGAGTTCTATTTTTTTTAATTTATATCTTGAAAGCTTTACTACATATAGTAAAAGTAAAGGCGTTGTTAATAGGTTAAATTTTAACGGATTTACAAAAATTAACTTGGAAGGGTTGTTTGTAAATAAAAAATAAAAAATTATTTCAATAAGCATTGTTATAAAAAATAAGCCGAGGTACTTATTTATTTTTATTTTTTTTGATTTGTAAAAGAAAAAAATTAGTATAACTATAAACGTTTGTACGCCACTTATAAAATAAAAAGCGTCTAAAATCTTAATCATGTTATTAGGAAAATATAATTTAAAGGGGATTCGTTATATTTTTTGAATTTTATGTATAAAAAATGTTATTTTTTTAACAATATATCTATTATGGCGGTTGTTTTATGTGAAGTGTATTCATAAATAGTTAAAATTCAATACTAATATAGTTAAAATATATGTTTAGAAAAGTTTTTTTAATTTCTACTTATTGGTTATGTTCTTGTTTACCTATAATATTTTAATGTGATGTGACATAAGGATGAAAACGTATTAAATAAAAAAAGCCTAAACAATATTTATATTGTTTAGGCTTTGAAATAGTTATTTATGTCTATAATTAATTAGGCATCATCTACATTTTTTTGAATAACAAAATCTTCCATGAATTTAGTAGTATAATTCCCTGCTAAATAATCTGGATGCTCCATTAATTGTCTATGGAAAGGAATTGTTGTTTTTATTCCTTCTATAACGAACTCATCTAGAGCACGCTTCATTTTGTTTATAGCTTCTTCTCTGGTTTGCGCAGTTGTAATTAACTTTGCAATCATAGAATCGTAGTTTGGTGGTATAGAGTATCCTGCATAAACATGAGTATCTAAACGTACACCATGGCCGCCTGGAGCATGTAATGTTGTTATTTTTCCTGGAGACGGTCTAAAATCGTTAAAAGGATCTTCTGCATTAATTCTACATTCTATAGAATGTAAATTTGGTGTATAGTTTTTACCAGAGATTGGCACTCCAGCTGCAACTAATATTTGCTCACGTATTAAATCGAAATCTATTACCTGCTCAGTAATTGGATGTTCTACTTGTATACGCGTATTCATTTCCATAAAGTAGAAATTTCTATGCTTATCTACTAAAAACTCTACTGTACCTGCGCCTTCATATTTAATGAACTCTGCTGCTTTTACTGCGGCTTCTCCCATTTTAGTTCGTAACTCATCGGTCATGAATGGAGATGGTACTTCTTCGGTTAATTTTTGGTGGCGTCTTTGTACAGAACAATCACGCTCAGATAAATGACATGCTTTACCGTTAGAATCTCCTACTACTTGAATTTCAATATGTCTTGGCTCTTCAATAAGTTTTTCCATGTACATATCGTCATTTCCAAAAGCGGCTTTAGACTCTTGTCTTGCAGAATCCCAAGCATCTTTTAAATCTTCAGGTTTCCATACGGCACGCATTCCTTTTCCACCACCACCAGCAGATGCTTTTAGCATTACAGGGTACCCTGTTTCTACAGCTAGTTTTTCGCATTCTTCAAACGATTCTATTACACCTTCACTTCCTGGTACACATGGTACTCCAGCAGCTTTCATAGTGGCTTTTGCATTGGCTTTATCTCCCATTTTATCAATCATTTCAGCCGAAGCTCCAATGAATTTGATTTCATGTTCATCGCAAATTTGTGAAAACTTTGCATTTTCTGATAAAAAACCGTATCCTGGGTGTATTGCGTCTGCATTTGTGATTTCTGCAGCTGCAATAATATTAGACATTTTTAAGTAAGATTCACTACTTGGGGCAGGTCCTATACAAACCGCTTCGTCAGCAAATTTTACGTGTAGACTTTCGGCATCTGCTGTAGAGTATACTGCTACCGTTTTTATGCCCATTTCTTTACAGGTTCTAATAACACGAAGTGCTATTTCTCCTCTGTTTGCTACTAATATTTTTTTAAACATATCTTTATGAGTTTAAGAGTTTATGGGTTTAATTGTTTAGGCATTTTGTAGGTATTAACTACTGTTGCTTAAAACGTAAAACTTTAAACTTCAAATTAAGATGGATCTACTAAAAATAATGGTTGGTCAAATTCTACAGGAGAAGCATCATCCACTAATATTTTAACAACTTTACCTGATACTTCAGACTCTATTTCGTTAAATAATTTCATAGCTTCTATAATACATAATACATCTCCTTCAGCTATTGTTTGCCCTACTTCTACAAATAAAGGCTTGTCTGGTGAAGGTTTTCTATAGAAAGTACCAATTATTGGAGATTTTACTGTGATGTATTTAGAGTCTTCGGCTGGGGCTGCTTTTTCTACTACTGGTGTAGTTGCAACGGCAGGTTGTGCTTGCGCTGGCATAGCCATTTGTGGCATTTGAGCTGCCATTGGCATTTGTTGAACAATAGTCGTTTCTGTATCTGAACCTGTTTTTATAGTTATTTTAACATCATCGGTTTCTAGTTTTACTTCACTAGCGCCAGACTTAGCTACAAATTTGATTAAGTTTTGAATGTCTTTTAAATCCATAATTAAAATGTATTAAATTTTAGTTTAGTTGGTTTATTATGAGTTATAAGCCCATTTTAAATAAATTGAACCCCAAGTGAATCCGCCTCCAAAAGCAGCAAATATTAAATTATCTCCTTTTTTTAGTTGCGATTCGTAATCACTTAAAAGTAATGGTAGTGTAGCCGATGTGGTATTACCATATTTATGAATATTCATCATTACTTTCTTGTGGTCTAGTTCTATACGATTTGCCGTAGCATCAATAATTCTTTTGTTTGCTTGGTGTGCTACTAACCAAGCAACATCATCTTTTGTTAAATTATTACGTTCTAAAATTTTAACGGCTACATCTGCCATGTTAGAAACTGCATTTTTAAATACTGTTCTTCCATCTTGAAAAACATAATGTTCTTCATTAGCTAATGCTTCGGCCGTCATAGGGTACGATGATCCTCCTACTTTGGCTTGTAGAAATTCTCTACCTACGCCATCGCTTCTTAAATACTCGTCTTGTAAACCTAATTGTTCTTCATTAGGTTCAAACAAAACAGCTCCTGCACCATCTCCAAAAATAATGCATGTTGCTCTATCTTTAGGATTAATCATAGAAGAATTTTTATCTGCACCTATTAAAAGGACTTTTTTGTATTTCCCTGATTCTATATATCGTGAAGCTGTAGACATACCAAATAAGAAACTTGAACATGCAGCTTCTAAATCGAAAGAAAAAGCATTTACGGCACCTATTTGAGTCGCAGTATATGCAGCTGTAGAAGCAGCTTTCATATCTGGAGTTGCGGTAGCAACTATAACTAACTCTATGTCTTCTGGGTTTGTTCCGCTTTTACGTAATAAGTCTTTAGCGGCTTTAATGGCCATGTACGAAGTACCTAAGCCTTCACCTTTAAGGATTCTACGCTCCTTAATACCGGTTCTAGTAGTAATCCATTCATCATTGGTATCTACAATCGTTTCAAGTATTTGATTGGTCAATACATATTCTGGTACATAGGCACCTACAGCTGTAATCGCTGCCGAAATTTTACTCATACTTTTTAAGTTAATTTGACCAAATAATGTTCAAACTCGTCCAAAAAAGGCGAAATTTTGATAAAACTAATGATTTTTAGTCAATATTACACAAATTAAGCTGTTTTTAACGCAAAGAAAAAAATATCATAAAAAAAACGCTCACAAGTGAGCGTTTTTCTATATGCATGCATAGTAGTTATGCTAAATTTTCTTCAGTTGCCGAGTTGTCAATTAATACTTGACCTCTGTAATATAGTTTACCTTCGAACCAGTGAGCTCTGTGATATAAATGAGCTTCTCCAGTTGTTGGACAAGTTGCAATTTGTGGCGCTACAGCTTTGTAGTGAGTTCTTCTCTTATCTCTTCTTGTTTTAGAGATTTTTCTTTTAGGATGTGCCATTTTATAATTTTATTTATCCGTTAATAGTTTCTTTAATGTATTCCAACGAGGGTCTATGTCCTCTTTGTTTTCTTCTATATCCTTTGCTTTAGGACTTAATTCTTCTAATTTTTCAAGTATTTCTGAGTTTAATGTTCCATCTTCTACTCCTGGATGTATATATTTAGACGGCATTGCTAAAACAATTAACTCATAAATGTACTGCTGGATATTAATTTCGTATTCTCCATGAGGGATAATAAGAATATCAATATTTTCATCGTTATACTCTTCTCCAAATTTTACAACTAAATCAAAAGTACTTTCTACGAATTGATTATAGGGCTCATTTGTTAAATCGCAATTAACATTTACTACTCCAGATATTTCAAAGTGTAGCTCTAGTAATGTCGATTTTTTTTCTAGTATAATGTCAACGTTTACATCGCTGTCGTTAAACTCTTCATACTCAAAATGTTCAAAGAACGCTTTCTTTATCTTATAATCAAAATGATGTTTTCCTATTTTTAATCCAACAAATGGAATTGTAAATTCTTTCAAACGCTTCATTATCACATCTATTTTGAGCCTGCAAATATACAAATTTTTATTAACTAGACCGTTTTATATACTTTTTTTTGTTAACACCTGTAATCTTTATTTTTCGTAACGTTTACGTTTTGAGATTGCTAAAGGGTTTTTATTAATTAATTGATATTCCTTTCTGCATTCATATATATGTATAGCAGAAAATATAGCTTCTTTAAAAGAGCCAACATCTGCTGTTCCTTTACCTGCTATTTCGTATGCAGTACCATGATCTGGAGAGGTTCTAACATGGCTTAATCCTGCGGTATAGTTTACCCCTTGCCCAAACGATAGCGTTTTAAATGGTATTAAACCTTGATCGTGATACGAAGCTATTATGGCGTCGAAGTTTTTATAATTGTTAGAACCAAAAAAGCTATCTGCAGCGTACGGACCAAAGACTAATTTTCCTTCTTCTTTTATTTTATGAAGTGTTGGTCTCATAATATCATCATCTTCATTACCTATTACTCCATTATCTCCTGTATGTGGGTTTATGCCTAGCATGGCTATTTTTGGTTTGCTAATCCTAAAATCTTGTTTTAAAGAGTTGTAAACGGTTTCTACTTTTTCTTCAATTAATTCTGGTGTTATGTGATTTGAAATGTCTTTTACAGGAACATGATCTGTAAGTAAGCCTACTCGTAATGTATCTGTTACCATAAACATTAAGCTATTACCATTTAATTCTTTTGCTAAATAATCTGTATGCCCAGGAAATTTAAATGTTTCTGATTGTATATTATGTTTGTTTATTGGTGCTGTAACCAATACATCTATGTTTCCTTCTTTTAATGCTTTAGTTGCTTCTTTTAGAGATTTAATAGCATATTCTCCTATTTTAGAATCTTCTTTTCCAAAATTGATAATAACATTTTCTTTCCAAGAGTTTAATACATTTATTTTACCATGTACTATTTGGTTTGTATTATGTATGCTATTTAAATTAATATTTAGCTTAAAATGATTTTTTACAAAACTCATTGTTTTTATAGATGCAAAAATAACTGGAGTGCAGAATTCTAACATTCTATTATCTTCAAAAATTTTTAATACAATTTCAGCGCCTATTCCGTTTAAGTCACCTATGGATATTCCAACGATAATATTTTCTTCTTTCCTCATTAATTATGATAACTTTTGTTTGTAATTTTACATCGACAAATTTAACTAAATATTACGTTTAAGACTATGTTTACAGGAATTATTGAAACCGTTGGAGTGGTAAAGGATTTAAAAAAGGATTTAGATAATCTACATATTACAATAAATAGCTCGATTACTTCAGAGTTAAAAATAGATCAAAGTGTAGCACACAATGGTGTTTGTTTAACTGTTGTGAGTATTTCTGATTCTAATTATGTTGTTACTGCAATAAAAGAAACTTTAGATAAAACTGCTATAGGGGCTCTTAAAGTTAATGACCGTGTTAATTTGGAGCGTGCCATGAAATTGGGAGATAGACTAGATGGGCATATTGTACAAGGACATGTAGATCAAGTTGCAACTTGTGTAGGTGTAGAAGAAACTGCGGGTAGTTGGTTGTTTACTTTTAATTATGACAGTTCGTTAAACAATATAACTATAGAAAAAGGTTCTATTACTGTTAATGGAGTTAGTTTAACTGTTGTGAATTCTCAACGAGATACTTTTAGTGTTGCTATAATACCGTATACATACGAGCATACTAACTTTAAAACATTTAAAGAAGGAACAGTTGTAAACTTAGAGTTTGATGTTATTGGAAAATACGTTGCTAGACTAAACGCCCTAAAATATTAAATACTAGCTTTCTTTTTTCTGAATTTATATATTTTATAAATACCATATAAAAATCCTAAAATAACTAGAATCAAAATATTAGTATCTATTGGAAGACCAACAGGACTTGGCGGCGGCTGAGGCGGCGGCGGGGTTTGGGCGGAGCATACAAAACTTATTAATACAAATAAGAATGAGGCAAATGTTTTTTTATTTTGTATCATAATTTCAAGTGGTAAATGTATAAAAAATTGTGTCTTTACAAAACTTTTTAAATCATTTTTTTGCAATAAACGCCTATTAAATGCATAAAATATCGACGAAGTACTGTTTTTATCAGGTTTCACAGAAATATATTTTTTTTCAAAAAGATATGTTAAAATGAATTTATCGTAGCTTATTGGCGGTAAAAATGTAAACTAATTAGGTTTTAGTTTAATTTATTGTGCTTTTTGTCGTTTTACAATTAAGTTGCTATATTTTTGTTAAGAATTTTCACTTGCATACCATTCTGCATAAGATGTTGCTGTTTCTTGTAGTTTTAAAGAGTGTAATTTAATGCTGCTAGGTAAACGTCTTTTTATTTTTGAAGCAAAATCTAGAACCATCATTTCGCTAGTAGGCTGATAGTCTACCAATAACACATTATGTCCACGGTCTTTAAGTTCTTTTGCTAATTCTATATGAGGTGTGTTCTTGTTAAAAACCGTAGCATGGTCAAAAACATTTACAATTTCTTCTTTTACAATTTTTTTTAAATCGCCAAAATCTATAACCATCCCAAATTTTACATTGGTGTTATCCTTTATTGGTTGTCCAATAACCGTTACAGAAAGCTTATAACTATGTCCATGAACATTTTTACATTTTCCATCATAACCGTAAAGTGCATGACCAGTTTCAAAAGAAAATTGTTTTGTAATACGAATATTTCCCATTATCTACGTCTGCTTTTTATTCTATTTACTACATAAATAACGATTAAAGCAAAGCCCAAGAGAATAAACATACCTTGTCCTCCTAAAAAATTTAAAACATCCATTGTATTATAATTAATATATTCAGGAGCAAAGTTACTCGTTTTGAGATAGCGGCAAAAATTCTTTTCTAAATTTTATAATTAATGGTAGTCCTCTAGCTATAATCCATAGTGTAAAAGCAATAAAAACAGCATGAAGCTTTAAATTGAAGTAATCTAAAATTAATAAAACAGGAATGAAGACTAATAAGGTAGATATTAATAGTAAATTTCTAAGATCTTTCATTTTTCCTAAACCTTTAAAAACACCATCAAAAATAAAAGCAAGTGCACAAAATGGTTGCATGGCGAGTACAATCCAGAAAACGTTATAAAATTCTTTTAAAACTGCTTCGTCTTTATTAAAAATTAGCCCTATTGGGTAGTAGAATATAAATCCAATTAAAGCCATTAATAAGCCTACTAATATGCCATATTTTATAAGTTGATTACTAAGTGTTATAAGCTTGTTATAATTTAGCTCTCCCAATAATTTACCTGATAAAATATTGCCTGCACTAGCATAGCCATCTATTATAAAGGCTCCTAAAAACCAAAGATTAATAGCTATTGTATATGCCGCAATGTACTCTGGCCCATAAGCAGTAGCATATTTTGTGGCAAAAAACAATGCAGCATTTAGAGCTAATGTTCTCACAAACAAGTTACCAATCATAATTAAAAAACGCTTAATCTCTTTGTTAAAAGGAAATGTTATGCGTAGTGGAATAGTTGTTTTTTTTATTAAAAAGTAAGCTGAAAAAAGAGCCATTATAAATTGTGCAATTACACTAGCATAAGCTGCACCTTTAATATGCATTGGAGGAATACTATCTAAAAACCCATAAACTAATATATAATCCAGTATAATGTTTATTACAGCACCTATTATTGCTATAAGCATTGGGTAATAGGTGTTTTGTAATCCTCTAAATGTTCCAAAAACTGCAATAGTAAATAATGTAAAAGGAAAACCAAATACTCTAATTTTATAATATTCGGAAGTATAATCTAGAATAGTCCCTGAAGCATTATATAGTTTAAAAATACTCTCTGTAAATGGGTAGGTACTTAGTATTGTTAAAAGGCTTAAAGATGTAATTATAAATATAGCTTGACCTGGAAGGTTTTTTACAGCCTCTAACTTGTTAGCACCTAAATATTGCGAGACTATTGATGATATAGCGCTTCTGGTTTGTCCAAATACCCAAATAAGCATAGACATAAATGTAGATACTATACCTACAGCTGCTAAAGACTCTGTAGGGTTTAAGTCTACATTCCCTATTATTGCGGCATCAGTTAAAGATAATATAGGTTCTGATACTCCTGATATTAATGCAGGAATAGCCAACTTATTTATATGTTTTAAACTAATATTTGTACTCAAAATATTATAAATATTCTGGCGAATATCGTGAAATAATACTGATTTTATTTACTATTTAAGTCGGTTTAAATGTGTTCAGATTAAAAAAACTGTATTTTTGTAGTGTTACATTGATTACCTTATTTTAATTATGAAGAATATTTTAGTACCAGTTGGTTCATCTAAGAATGCAAAAAGCCATTTACAATACGCTGTAGATTTTGCAAGATATACAGGAGCAAAATTATATGTTGTACAAGTTTATAATGTGTATACAAAAGCGGGCACTATGATTAAAATAGATCATATTCTAGAAAGAGAAAGTAAAGCTTTTTTAGATGAACATATTGCAAAAATTGATACTACAGGTGTTCAAGTAATAGCTAAAACATTTAAAGGGAAACTGGTAAATACTGTAGAGCTAGTTTGTAAGTCTTTAGATATTGATTTGATAGTATTAGAACCACGAACAAATTCTATAAAAGATGAAGTGTTTTTAGGAAAAACTTCAGGAAAAATAATAAAACAAACAGATATTCCTGCGCTAATTGTTCCAGAAGGTTATGGTTTTAAACCTATTAATTCTATTTTAATGGCTATTAAATCTGCTATTATAAAAAAAGAAGGCGTTTTAGAACCTTTAGACATTATTAAAAAAGATTTTAAATCAAAGATTAATTTACTTTTAGTAAAAACACCATTTTATAAGGACAACGATTTTAATGTAGATAATGATTTAAAAGCATTAGTTGAAACAATTACTGAAACAGAAAACGCAACTACTTTTCAGGGGGTGTTAGAACATTATAAAGACCATAACCCAGACTTATTATGTGTTGTAAGACGTAATCGTGGTTTTTTTGGTAAACTTTGGGAAAAAAACGTTATTCTTAAAAAAGACTTTTACGTTTCTACTATACCTGTTTTAGTGTTGAGTGGTCTAAAATAAAAAAGATAAGCGAGGCTTTTATTTAGTCTGTTAATGCATTTATTTGATAGTTATTCTGCTATTGGTTATTACCAAATGGTGTCCATTTTTTTACATTAAGTCCTTTGTAAAACCATCCCTATAGTTTTTACGTAAGTAAATTGTATCTTTAGTGGACAACCTAATCTAGACTTAATATATTTATGCGCTTTCTTTTATTTATAATTGCGTTAAGCTACTCTTTAACTAATGCGCAAAATGTAGCTTTTAACCCAGAAGGAAGTAAAGGAGAGCTTTATGAATATGCTTCTTTTTTTAAGACGTCTAAGGTGTTAACCATTCAAGATGTTATTGGTAACCCTAATCTTAAATTTAATACTATCGATTCTAATAACCAGAGTGTCGGTTTTACTACGGATAGTTATTGGATACATTTTGTTTTAGAGAATTCATCATTAGAGCCTAAAACATATTACTTAAAAACCGCTAGGCCAATTACAGATATAGCAACACTATTTCAAGTTAAGGATAGTAATATACAGGTGTTTAAGAGCGGAGATCAAATTCCCTTTTCTAAAAGACAGGTTAAACACCGGCAGACTATTTTTAAATTTACCATACCAAAACAAGTTAAACAACAATTTTATTTGCATTTAAAGAGTGATGGAGAAACTTTAAATCTGCCTCTTAATTTATATACAGAAGATGCTTTTTGGAAAGAAAACTATAGTCAACAGTTATTTCTTGGTGTATTTTATGGGCTCTTGTTTTTAGCAGTGCTTGTTTATTTCTTTTTTTATACTAGTCTTTCTAAAAAGACATTCTTGTATTATAGTATTTATGTACTTTCAATAGCCTTTTTACAATCTGCTTTAGATGGTTTTTTGTTTCAATATGTATTTTCTAATGGTGGTTATTTTAATGATAGAATTGTTTTAATTACGGCTTTATTTTCAAACTTTTTTTTATTAAAATACTGTGAACATTTTTTAAAAATAAAAATAAGAACAACCATTATACATTATGGGTTTAAATTAATATATAGTATCATCATCATTTTAGGTATTTTGTTATTTATTAATGATAAAACAAAAGCATTAGTATACCCTATTAGTAATGTAAATGGCTTGTTAAGTCTTATTTTAATTTTGGGAGTATTGTTTTATATGCGTTATAAACGTATCCAGATTGATACCTTTTTCTCTATTGGAATTTTCTTTTTAGTTATTGGGCTTCTTGGGTTTGTTATGAATAATTTGAGCTTATTACCCAATAATTTTATTATTTTAAATAGTGCTAAATTCGGGATTGGTCTCGAAGTGGTTTTTTTATCGTTATCTATGACAAATCTTATACGCGATTTACGATTAGAAAAGGAAGAGTCGCAAAAACTAGCATTAAACAAATCTGAAGAAGTTAGCGAACTTAAAAGTTTTTTTATGTCTAATATGAGTCATGAACTGCGTACGCCTATAAACGCAATTATGGGAATTGCAGATGACCAACTAGATAAAAATAAAGACGAAGAAAGTTATAAAAACTTTGAAATAATTAAACAAGCCTCTATTAGTTTATTAAGTAATATAAATGACATATTGGATTTTGAAAAAATTGAAAAAGGCCAATTAAAATTAAGAATGCAGCCTTTTAACCCTCGAAACGCAATTAAACAAATTAGCGATAATTGGAAAATAGCAGCAAAACGTAAAGGGCTTCAATATGTTTTAAATGTTTCAGAAAATATCCCAAAATCTGTTATGGGAGATGGAGAACGTTTTACACAAATTATAAATAATATATTGAGTAATGCTGTTAAATTTACAGTTTATGGTAAAATTGAGTTTACTGTTATATGTACATATAAAGAAAATAACACACACCATTTTACATTACAAGTTATAGACACTGGAGTGGGAATTAGTGATGATAAAAAAAACCGATTGTTTGACAGTTTTGCACAAATGCGCTTAAATAATACCAGACGCTTTGGAGGAATAGGTTTAGGATTAAGTATTGTTAAACATTTGGTGGAGCTTTTTAAAGGCAATATAGTAATAGATAGTAATGAAGGTTTTGGTACAAAAGTGACTATAGATTTCAACTTAGAAGAGTTCATTGATGAAAATAAAAATAAGTACGAAAAGAGTAATGTAAATACTGTGTGTAAAGTTCTAGTGGTTGAGGATAATGTTATGAATCAGCTCATTATAAAGCGTATTTTAAAATCGTCTAAATTAGTAGAAATTACAGTTGCTTCTAATGGAAAGAAAGCTTTAGAGGTATTAAAAAAAGAAACGTTTGATATTATTTTAATGGATTTGCAAATGCCAATTATGGATGGATACGAAGCTGCTTCGGTAATAAGAAATAGTACTATTAGTACTATCTCTAAAGATATTCCAATTATTGCGGTTACAGCAGATACTACAGAGTTTGCTAGAGATAAGGTGTTTAATATTGGTATGAATGATTACATAACAAAACCTATAAACAAAACGCTGTTACTTAATAAAATTGAGAGTTACAGAAAAACAAGTTAGCATTAACTTAAATGAAGTTGATACTTTTTTTAATGGCAATATTTAAAGCTTCTGGAATGCTGTTACTATTCCATGGATGTTTAGAGTTAAAAACATGATTACAATTTTGTATAGGAAACAATTCGCTTTTAGGATTCCAGTCTTTTAAGGTTTCAGCTTCTTTATAAAATACAGAAGGGTCGTCTTTTCCATGAATTATTAAATGAGGGATGGTTGTTTTTTTTTCGCATTTTTCAATATTTAATCGTTCTTCATTAGCAATGAAATCTTCATAAAACTGATAATTATGTGGCATTTGTTGTTTTGTTCTTCCATTTAAAATATACTTTACACCATTTTTTTTCCAAGTGTCTAAATCACCAATGGTTGCTGTACGTTTTCCAAAATTGCATACACTTGCCCATGTAATTAACTTTGTAATTCTCGAATCTTCACTGGCTTTTATAATGGAAATTCCGCCTCCTCGCGAATGACCAATTAAAGTAATATTATTACAGTCTATTTCACTTTTGAGTTGGTTTTCGTTAGATAATAAAAAATTAAGAATACTATCTAAGTCATCTAGTTCTTTAGAATAATTATTTTCTCCAAAGGCTTTTAAATCTGGAAAATCTATAGGGTTTTCTATGGTACCACCATTGTGCGAGAAGTTAAACTTTACAAAAAAGAAATTTGCTTTAGAAAAAGATTCTGCAACTAAATCCCAACAGCCCCAATCTTTAAAACCTTTGTAGCCATGGCAAAAAATAACTAACGGTTTTTGTTTGTTATTTTTACTAAAAAAGGCATCCCATAGTATAGGTTTTTTATGTTTTCTATCTAAAACTGTATTTTTTAATATCATAATTATACTTCTTTTTCGATAAAGTTTATATTGGGGTTACAAATTTCAATAATTACTTTTTTTAGTTCCTGTAAAAATGAATTTAAAGTATTTTCGGTAATCAATGTTTCTTTTTTACCACCTCTAGCTTGTTGTTTTTTTGTGAATTTTAAAAATCCTGAACTTAAGTTTTTAAACGAGATAATACCAGCTTCAATTGGAAACTCTAGCGTTTTAGATTCACTAAGCATATAGGCATAAGTAAGTATTTGAAAACTTTTACTGTACTTTTTGTAGTCGGTTGTTATATCTTCCCAATTTAGTATTTCTACTTGGTTTTGTAGTACTTTACCTGTCTTATAATCTATAATCCTTGTAATTCCATTATAATTATCTACGCGGTCTACAGTGCCTCTTATTTTTACTTCAAAATTTAGCTCAGTTATTGGAATTGTCATACTATTCTCAGCCTCTAACGCAAGTACTGTTATGTTATTCCCTTTTTTTAGATCTTCGATTTCTAGATTTATAAAGTTTAATACATAACGCTTTGCTATTTCAAAAACAATTAAGTTTTTACCCTTAGTCATATCTCCATCCACATATTCTTTACTAAAATGATGTATAATAGTTTTATCTATTTTTAATTTCATCTTTTTTAGAGAATCTACTGTAAGTGGTATGTTTATATACGGCTTATAGAGGTCTTCGAGTGTATTATGTACAACAGTTCCCATAGTATTTGCTGCTACGGTTTCTTCAACTTCATCTAAATCTTTTAATCCTAATAATTTTTGATAGTAAAAATCTATAGGGTTTCTTATGTAATTGGTTAAAGAAGATGGAGAAAACCCTCGTCCTGCTATTTGTTTTAATTGCTTTAAAACGGTTTCTGTTTTTTCTATTTGTTTTAATTCTGTTTTAAAACTAGGTACAGAAGGCGTAATTATTTTATGTTGTATTTTGTGGCTATTTTCTAATTCTAGTTGATTTATAAACCTACTTTTTTCTCCACCAGTTAAAACATCTATTTCTGTATTGTACAATATATAAATAGTTTTAGCTCGTTGTAATAGTCTGTAAAAATGATAGGTATACACAGCATCTTTTTCTTTATATGTAGGTAAGTTATTTTCAATCTTTACATCAAAAGGGATAAAAGAATTGTTTGTTTTTCCAGAAGGTAAAACACCTTCATTTACAGATGTTATTATTACAGTTTCAAAATCTAGCACACGAGATTCTAACATTCCCATGATTTGTAAACCCTGTAAGGGTTCTCCTTGAAAATCTAAAGTCTCAGAACTTAAAAGTTCTTTATATATGCTATATAGCGCAGATATATCATTAATATGCCTAAAGCCATCATTTAACCTCTGTAATTCATTAAATAAAGTATTAAAACGAAATAAGTATTCTAAAGAAAGAGTATTAGACTCTTTATCTACAGAAAGTTCTGTTTTTATTACATTAATGATTTTAAAACTATTTGCAATTGCTATGTGTGCATTATCTTTCCAGTTAGAAAATAGTAGATTAATTAAGTCATGATGTGTCTTGGAATGTTTTTTTATATCTGAAATTGTTAAATATACTAAGTTGTTTTTTTGAATATTTTCAATAATAATAGAGGCTGCATTTATAGTTTTAGTAGAAAATAATGGTTTTATAAATTGATGTGAAAGTATACTTATAACATCTTTATAATAGTAATTTTCTACACCCTTTTTTTGAATGGTAAACAATAACTCAAATAAAGAGGCCAGGGGTATAGAGTTTAAAGGAAACCCCATAGTTATATTAAGAGCTTCTACATTTTTGGGGATAGAATTTATAATAGGAATTAATAAACTCTCTTCTCCTAGTACTACTGCTGTATTTTTTAAAGAAGGATTGTTTTTAGAAATTGTTTTAAGGAGACTTCCAACGGTTTTTGCTTGTCCTATATTTTTAGGGATACCATATATAGAAATGTTTTTATCTTTAGTATAATGGTTTGTTACCCAGTTAAAGGGATGCTTGTTAAAATGTTTCCAATTTGTTTTGTGTTTTCTTGTAAATAGAGCGGCATCATGTATTGGGTTGTTTAGAAACGCTTCATCTATATCCCAAAATATTTCGGCCATTTCATTTTGAAGTAGCTCTTGTATAATTGTTTCTTCGGCAGTGTTTAAGGCATTGAAACCTAAAAAAATATGTTTAGTATTTGGCTTACTTGCTAGGTAAGATTGGATCTTTTCTACAGCTTCCCTGTATATTAAACCTTGGTATCCTATTTTTTTATTGATTAAGGATTTAGTGTAATGGTTATAATATATTTTTAATTTATCCCAGAATTTTAAATAGTTAAGTACAACCTTTGTTTTATTGTCTTCTAAAGACCAATGTTCAAGTTCTTTAATAGCACTTAAGTATTCAAAAATATTATTTTGCGGGATAAGGTACCGGTCTATTTCGTTAAAGTCTTGTAATAATATTTGAGCCCATTTAGAGAATGTTTCAAAAGTATCTCTTTCTGTTTTTGGGGTTAAAGTAATATAACTGTTGTAAAACTCAAATAGCAACTCTGTGTTAGATACTGTTTTAAGCTGGGCTAATTCTTCTACAAATTCTTCAATACTAATAATTTTAGGAGAAAATATAGTTTTATTTACTACTTGAGATAATTCTTGTCTTAAAAAGACACCAGCTCGTTTACTAGGAAGAATAAAGGTTAGGAGAGATATATTCTCTCCTTTTTCATTTAAGTGATTTAAAACATCGTAAATAAAACTCTTCATTGTATAAAAATAAAAAACGCTTCGGTTAACCGAAGCGTTTTTTGTAACTTATTTTATGTGTTTTTTGTAAACTTATTTTTTAAGTTTTACTTCTACACGTCTGTTGTTTTTTCTACCAGCTCTAGTCTTGTTAGATTCGATTGGGTAATCTTCTCCAAATCCAATAGCTGTTAATCTACTTGGGTCGATTCCGTTTTGTACTAGGTAAGCCATAACCGCGTTAGCTCTAGAATCAGATAATCTTTGGTTAGTAGTTTTGCTACCTACACTATCAGTGTGACCTTCAATTGTGAAGTTAGACTTAGGGTAATCTTTTAAGATTCCTGTGATAGCTTGTAATACTGGGTAAGTTTTTTCTTTGAAAGAAGATTTTCCAGTATCAAATAAGATAGTTTTAGCATAAGAGTTTAAAGTAGCGATTACTTCAGGAGTAGGCTCAACGATTTCAGGACAACCATTGTTAGCAACAGTTCCAACTTCGTTAACACACTTATCATCTTTGTCTAATACTCCGTCACCATCTGTATCTGGCCAAGGACATCCTTGGTTATCAGCTGGTCCAGCTTCGTTAACACATTTATCATCACCATCAGCAACACCATCGTTATCAGCATCAGGACATCCAGCTAAAGCTTTAAGACCTTTTACTGTAGGACATTTATCGCTAGCGTCTACAACTCCGTCACCATCTGTATCAGGACATCCGTTGAATTCAGGTAAACCTGCTACGTTAGGACAGCTATCTTTACTATCTTCGATTCCATCACCATCTGTATCAGGACATCCGTTGAAAGCTTCTAAACCAAATACGTCAACACAAGCATCATTTTTATCGAAGATTCCATCACCATCTGTATCTTTTCCTCCAAATCTTACAGAGAAACCAGCAGCGTGTTGAAAGTGCTTAACACCATCGTCAGAGAAAGCATGCTTATAAGTCGTACGAGCATATAAACCAACATTATCAGTAAACCAGTAAGTTAATCCTAAAGAACCGTTTAAAGTTCCAGCACCTAAGTTACTTCTTCTTCCTGCATTGTTGTTATTGTATGGTCCTTCTTCAATCCAAGTGTAACCACCACCAATACCGATAGCTGGGTCAAACTTTTTAGATTTTATTAAGTTAGCTAAACTATAAGAAACACGAGCATCTACAGCATAATAGTTTAAATCATTTACAGCAACATCTACATCTCCAGCTAAAGTTTCGAACTGTCCCCACTTTTCAATTTTATTTAGAGACCCTCCAACAGAAACAGTAAAGTTATCCCCTATGTATCTTGATACGTTTATTGTAGATAAAGAAGGAAGAATGTTCCAGTGATCTTTTGCGTTAAAAAATTCATCGAAGTAATCTCCTTGTGGAGCATCTTCACCAACAGGGTATACATCTACGGCGTTAATTCCGAAGCTGATAGCCCATGGGTTATCTTGGTTTTGTGCATTCACATTACTAAAACTTACTATAAGTACTAGTGCGAATAATAATCTGCTAAGATTTTTCATATTCAAAAATTTAATTTTTAAGTGTTAATTAGAGCAAAAATAAGTTGTTAAACGTTATTAACAAAGACAAATATATAAAAATATTGATAACAGTTGCTATTTGTGGCTTATAATGGAATGGTTTTAAATAACTTTTAATGTTTTGCCGACTTTAGTAAATGCTTCTATGGCTTTGTCAAGATGTTCTTTTTCGTGTGCTGCAGAAAGTTGTACTCTTATTCTTGCTTTGTCTTTTGGAACAACTGGATAAAAGAATCCTATAACATAAATACCTTCTTCTAATAGCATGTTTGCCATTGTTTGAGAAAGTTTTGCATCGTAAAGCATAACAGGTACAATTGCAGAATCTCCATCTACTATATCAAAGCCAGCAGCTTTCATTCCTTTTTTAAAGTAATCTGTATTAAACTCTAGCTTGTCTCTTAGTGCAGTATCGTTAGCTAACATATCGAAAACCTTAATTGAAGCACCAACTATTGCTGGAGCTAGAGAGTTAGAGAATAAATACGGTCTAGAGCGTTGACGTAAAATTTCTATGACTTCTTTTTTAGCAGTGGTGTAACCTCCCATGGCTCCTCCCATTGCTTTTCCTAATGTTCCAGTAATAATATCTATTCTTCCTAAAACCCCTTTTTCTTCTAATGTACCACGGCCAGTTTTACCTATAAAACCAGTAGCATGGCATTCATCTATCATAACTAAAGCATCATACTTGTCCGCTAAATCACATATTTTGTCAAGGGATGCTACAATACCATCCATAGAAAAGACACCATCTGTAACTATAATTTTAAAACGAGCCCCATTTTCGTTAGCTTCTATTAGTCTAGCTTCTAACTCTTCCATATTATTATTTGCATAACGATAACGTGCAGCTTTACATAAACGCACACCATCAATTATAGAGGCATGATTTAAAGAGTCTGAAATAATAGCATCTTCTTTTCCTAGTAAAGGTTCAAAAACACCCCCATTGGCATCAAAAGCAGCTGCATATAATATGGTGTCTTCTGTACCATAGAAATCGGCTATTTTTTGCTCTAACTCTTTATGAATGTCTTGTGTGCCACATATAAAACGTACCGACGACATACCAAAACCATGTGTGTCCATTGCGTTTTGCGCAGCTTTAATAACTTCTGGGTGAGAGGATAGCCCTAGGTAGTTGTTAGCGCAAAAGTTTAAAACAGTTTGCCCAGTAGTTAAAGTAATTTCAGCGCCTTGTGGAGAAGTAATAATACGCTCTTCTTTAAAAAGGCCGTTATCTTTTATCGTTTGAATTTCGTTTTGTAAATGCTCTTTTATATTGCCGTACATAATGTGTTATTTTTATTGCAAATTTAATATGTTTTTTGTGTTAGTTATGGAAACTAACTTCTTTTTTATTCTTTTAAATAGGGGTAACTAATAGTTAAGTATTTTAATGTCTTCATTTATATAAATTAACACTTTGTCTAGGACTGCTATATTCATATCTTCTAAAACATCTTGATAGTCTTGTAATTGATGTTGGTATTTTGGGTTATGTAAACCAGTTTTATAATCTATTATAACTGCTTGGTTTTTATTATTTATTACTAAACGATCTGGCCTTAAAATGTTTCCAGATTTAGTAATAATATCGCGTTCATTATATATAGTATGAGTTGCGTTAAAGTAATTTTTAAGTTTTGGATGTTCTACTATCTGTAGTATAGTAATTTTAAGAGCTTCTGCTTGTTCAGTATTAATAGTTCCTGAGTTAATAAAATCATTAATTACAAAATCAATATCTTCTTTTGTGTTTATATGTGCCATAATATCGTGAATAAGATT
This sequence comes from Pontimicrobium sp. MEBiC06410, assembly GCF_053601615.1. Lineage (NCBI taxonomy): Bacteria > Pseudomonadati > Bacteroidota > Flavobacteriia > Flavobacteriales > Flavobacteriaceae > Pontimicrobium > Pontimicrobium sp. MEBiC06410. Next base: position 21,369 of record NZ_JBSHNT010000142.1, on the reverse strand, counting down.
TCCTTTTTCTATCGCATTTTGTTGTTCTGTATCCCATAGGTATCCAGAGTTTGAAATTACTTTTATATTATGGTCCTTTTTAGCCGTTGTAATAAATTCTTTTTGCTCAATAGTGTTATTACTGTTGTCTTGAGTTTGTTGTGTTCTTTTTGGGTTTCCGAAATTATAATTTAATTGTCCCTCTTGCCATTTTCCTGTTTGTATTAAAAAATTAATTAATAGCCCCGAATATGTTTTTGAATTAACAACTCCTTTTTGCGAAATGTCTTTTTTACCTATAACATACAATTGTTCTATTGGTCTAGTTAATGCAACATATAATAGGTTTAAATTATCTAACTCTAATTCTGCCTGATGTTTTTTGTGAATGCGCAATCCTTCATTATCATAAAACTCGAAATCTTTAGTGTAATTAAGTAGTGTGTATGAAAAACCATTGTATTTATCTTTATCTATTTTATACCATTCTTTAGGCTCTATTTCATTATAAATATCTAATTGAGCATAAGGGAATATAACTACAGGGAATTCTAATCCTTTAGATTTATGAATGGTCATTATCTGTACTGCATCTTGATTTTGAGGAGATACAATACTTAAATTGTCTTTCTTTTTATTAAAATAGTCTAGAAAACCTAAAGCATCTGATATGTGTTTTTGAGAATACTCTAAAACGATATCTAAATAAAATTGAATGTAAGCATTAGAGCTTTTAACAAGTTTAAAAACTCTAACAATAGTTTCTGCTACATCGTATAAAGGTTCTTGTATAAGTGTTTTGGGGTTAATATTAATATCGAACTGTTTAAAACTTTCAAATAGCTCGTTTAGCCCTAAATGAATATGCTTTATGAAATACTCATGTTTGTCTTGTATGTTATAAGTCTCAGCTAAATAATCTAAAACGTAGATTTTAGAATCTTTATCTTTTGAGTTTAATAGCAAGTTTAATATACTATTTATAAAGCGAACTTCTGGTGCATTATTAATTAGCATCGTTTCAGACGATGTTATTTTTAAACCTTCATTACTTAAAAACTCAGCAATGGCAATGCCTTCTTTTTTCTTTCTAACGAGTATGCAGATGTCTTTTAGTTCGTATCCATTTTCTATACAAGAGTTAATGGTGTCTAGAACTTGTTGAGAATACTTGTTATTAATATTATCTTCTTTGTCGAAATCTATAAAATTTAAATCGACATAGCCTTTATTCTCTATAAACAGTTTTTGACCTGCATTTTCATAGAGTTTAGCATAATCAAGATCACTAAAGGAGACAGACGATAGGTATTTAAAAAAGTCATTATTAAAATTAACGATATTTTTAAAACTCCTATAATTACTCTCCAATCTAACATTGTACGGTGTAATATGAAATGGGCTTAAACCATTACTTAAGTCTATAAACTGTTCTGCCTTTCCGCCACGCCATCTGTATATTGCTTGCTTAGGATCACCCACTAGCATTGTGGTCCCTTTTTCCCCTTTTAAGTTTTCACCAATAAGGGTGTTGTCTACCAATGGAATTAAATTTTCCCACTGCATTTGTGAAGTATCTTGAAACTCGTCTATAAAATAATGACGAAATTTCTCTCCCATTCGTTCATATATAAAAGGCGTAGGTTGGTCTTTTATTTCTTCGCTAATAATACTATTAAATTCTGAAATTAGCATTTTATTCTGGTCGGCCTTGATAATGTTTAACTCATTATTAATGGCATTTAAAACAGATAACGGTGTTATGTTTTTATAAAAAGCTTTTAAAAATTTAAGATGAAAAACAGCTGACTTAGTGTCTTGATAATACGTGCCTATTTGTGGCAATATAGAATCAATTACACTTGCTTTAGAAGGATCTGATGTTTTGTTATAAATTTTTTGGCCTTCAGCAATGTTACTTTCTAATTGATTAGCATATAACCCAAAAAAGTTAAGTTCTTTTGCTTTCTTAAAATGATTGGGAAGTGTCCCTCTAGAAAAATCTGAAAATTCTAAGCCATTATTTTGTATAAGCTGTAATGCACCTTCTGCTGTGTCTATAACTATTTGCTCTGCTTTTTTTATTTGCTCAATTAGTTGTTGTTTTAACGTTTTAAAATCTTCAAGCGTTTTATCTTCTAAAGTTTTTACATAGTCTAAATCATTTTCATTAATTAATAGCGAAGCAATAGCATTAAAATCTCTAGAAACATCCCAACTTTTATCGTCATCGGCTTTTTCTAAAGCAAAATCTATTAGCACCTTTGTTAAGGTTTCATCGCTACCAGCCTTTGCAATCAAGCTGTCTACGGCTTCGTTAAGTAAGGCATTAACATCTAATTCTACTTCAAAATTTAAGGGTAGTTTTAAATCATGAGCAAAGGTTCGTATAAGCCTGTGGTTAAATCCATCTATAGTAGAAATATCGAAAGCTGCATAATTATGTAAGATACTATTAAGAACGTCTTGAGACTTATTATGTAGTTTTTGAGGCGAAATAGGTAACTCTTCGCAAATAGCTTTAAACATACTATTTGGCGTTTCTATAATAGCAGTATTAGAAAACAGTTTTAGCATTTCCAGAATACGAGCTTTCATTTCACCAACCGCTTTATTAGTAAATGTAATTGCTAAAATATGTTTGAATTGTTCTTTTTTATTTGAAGCAAATAGTATTTTAAGATATTCTTTTACTAGTGTAAATGTTTTTCCGCTTCCAGCAGAAGCGTCATAAACACTAAAAGAATGGTCTTTGGACATAAGAGTTTAAATTTTGAGACAAGATAAAAACAATCAATGATTTCATAACTATTTATTATTTTTTATTGAGTTCTTTTATCCGTAAATTTGATCAAATTTAAATTAACAACATAAAATTTTTTATTATGGCTTTTGAATTACCAAAATTAAAATACGCGTATGATGCATTAGAACCAAATATTGATGCACGTACAATGGAAATACATCACTCTAAACACCATAACGGTTATACAACAAAGTTAAATGCTGCTATTGAAGGCACTGAATTAGAAGGACAGTCTATTGAAGCTATTCTTACCAATTTAGATATGGATAACAAAGCAGTAAGAAATAATGGTGGTGGGTTCTATAACCACTCATTATTTTGGGAAGTGATGAATCCTGAAGGAAAAGGACGTTTATCTGGAGAATTAAAAGATGCTATAGAAGCTGCTTTTGGTTCTGTTGACGCTTTTAAAGATGCTTTTAGTAAAGCTGCAGCAACACAGTTTGGATCTGGGTGGGCATGGTTATGTGTGCATAAAGGAGGAAAGGTAGAAGTGTGTTCTACACCAAACCAAGATAATCCATTAATGCCAGGCGTAACTTGTGGCGGAACACCAATTTTAGGTTTAGATGTATGGGAACATGCTTATTACTTAAATTACCAAAACAGAAGACCAGATTATATTAATGCATTTTTTAATGTTATTAATTGGAATGAAGTAGAAAGACGCTATGCAGAAGCTAAGTAATTTTTAATTACAGTTTTATATAAAAAAGCAGGCTTATTTTAAGCCTGCTTTTTTGTATTCTATATTAAATAAAAAAGCTGGACGAGAGTCCAGCTTTTTTGCCCCAAATCTACCATGAACTTAACCTACTTATGTTATGGTAAGTTCAAATATAATCAAGAGTTAGGTGAGTTGCGCCTTTTTTTAGATTAAAGGTTTTAAAAATCGATTAAATGTATTTAAGTGCCCTTAAAAGCCTTTTAGTGATGCTATTAGAGTATAAGTTGAAAATAAAAAAGATGAACTCTCGTTCATCTTTTTTGTCCCAAATCTACCATGACTTAACCTACTTATGTAATGGTATACTATTATAACTTTAAAGTGCTACATTTATTGTTTAAATACTTGACTATTTTTAATAGTAAAATATAATACTATGTATAGTGTTGTTTTTTAGTGAGGTATAAAAAAGCTGAATTGATTAATTCAGCTTTTTAATTATTATAAGTACTATATGTTATTGTTTAATTTTTAATAGGCTCTTTCTTTGTTGCCTTCGTAAAAATTTATAAAAGCTCTGTTTACAACTCTATTACCTCCAACAGTAGGGTAATCTCCTGTAAAGTACCAGTCTCCTAAATTATCTGGACAAGCTTTATGTAGGTTTTCTACAGGTTGGAAAATAATATCTACTTCTGCATTAACCGTTTCATCGCTTAATAATACAGCAATTTTTTTAGAAATTTGTTCTGGTGTAAATTGGTCGTAAATCTCTTTTACAAAGTTTTTAACATCTTTGTCTTCTAAGTCTATCTGTGCTTTACACTTTTTATAGACTTCTTCAACAAGGTTATATTTATTGTTATCTTTTAATAATGCTAATGCCGCATTGAAGGCGACTAAAGTTTCTAAGTTAGCCATATCTATACCATAGCAATCTGGATAACGAATTTGCGGAGCAGAGGAGACAACTACAATTTTTTTAGGGTGTAGTCTATCCATCATTTTAATAATACTCTTTTTAAGCGTGGTACCACGAACAATACTATCGTCTATTATTACTAAATTGTCTGTAGGTTTAATAACGCCGTAGGTAACATCGTATACGTGGGCAACTAAATCGTCACGACTGCTATCTTCTGTAATAAAGGTTCTTAGTTTAGCATCTTTAATAGCTATTTTTTCAATACGTGGCCTTTCAGATAAAATATCAATAACGGTTTCGGCACTCAAGCCTCCTTTACCATCTAAAATGGCTTGTGTTTTTTTCTCATTAAGGTGAGCTTCTACAGTTTCTATCATTCCAAAGAAAGAGGTTTCGGCTGTATTAGGTATGTATGAAAAAACAGTGTTTTTAGTATCGTTATTAATAGATTTTAAAACTTGTGGCATTAATAATTTCCCTAGTTCTTTTCGTTCTTGGTAAATTTCTGCATCACTTCCACGAGAAAAATAAATACGTTCAAAAGAACAGGCTTTACGCTCTAAAGGTTCTAGTATTTTCTTAATAGAAACTTCTCCAGATTTTTTTGTTATGATTGCATGGCCTGGATCTAGCTCTTTAACATCATTAAATTCTACATTAAAAACCGTTTGTATTACGGGGCGTTCTGATGCAATTACAACTACTTCATCATCTTTATAATAATAAGCTGGGCGAATTCCTGCTGGATCACGTAGTACAAAAGAATCACCATGTCCCAGTAAACCAGCCATTGCATAACCACCATCCCAGTTTTTAGCGGCACGCTTTAATATTTTAGCAACATTTAAACGTTCTGCAATTAATGGAGAGCATTCGTTTTTATTGTAACCTTCTTTTTTTAGTTTTTTATAGATTTTACTTACAGAATCGTCTAAGAAGTGACCAATTTTTTCCATTATAGTAATGGTGTCGGTATACTCTTTTGGGTGTTGTCCTAAATCTATTAAGTTTTTAAATAGCTCTTTAACATTGGTCATGTTAAAGTTTCCTGCCATAATAAGGTTTCTGTGCATCCAATTATTTTGTCTTAAAAATGGATGTACACTTTCTACACTATTTTTTCCAAAAGTTCCATAACGTACGTGACCTAAAAAAACCTCTCCTATGTACGGAATGTTCTTTTTTTGTAACGCTACATCATCATTATATTCTGGGTGATCTGTAAGTTCTTTATTTATTCGTTCGTTAATTTGAGCGAAAATGTCTTGTATTGGTTGTTGTTGTATAGAACGAACTCTACTTATATAACGTTCTCCTGGTTTTGTATCTAATTTTATACTTGCAAAACCAGCACCATCTTGTCCACGATTGTGCTGTTTTTCCATTAATAGATACATTTTGTTTACCCCATAAAAAGCGCTTCCGTATTTTTCTTTATAGAATTCTAATGGCTTTAGTAGTCTAACCATTGCAATACCGCACTCATGCTTTAAAATGTCACTCATTGTTTAGTTGTTGTAGTCGTTGTATTTTTATTAATTCTGTTTTACAGAAAAGGCAAATATATATTTAATAAAAAACGCGCTCAAATTTTGAGCGCGTTAGTTTATGTTAATTTAATATCGAATTGTGTTAAATCCTTAAATTGTTGTAGACGTTTATAAACTTCGTCTTTAGTTAAGCTTTCCATACGCTCTGTTCCAAATTTTTCAACGCAAAAGGATGCTAATGTTGAGCCATAGATTACTGCATTTTTCATGTTTTCAAAAGAGATGTCTCCTGTTTTTGCAATATAACCTGCAAAACCTCCTGCAAAAGTGTCGCCAGCTCCCGTAGGATCAAATACCTCTTCTAAAGGTAAGGCTGGTGCATAGAATACATTATCATCATGAAATAATAAAGCACCATGTTCTCCTTTTTTAATCACAACATACTTAGGTCCCATAGTATGAATTTTACGTGCTGCCACTACTAAAGAATATTCTCCAGTTAATTGTCTAGCTTCTTCATCGTTTATAGTAATTACATCTACGTTTTTAATAACATTTAATAAATCGTCTAATGCAATATCCATCCAAAAATTCATAGTATCCAAAATTGCTAATTTTGGCTTTGTATTCATTTGGTCTAATACACCTTGCTGTACTATTGGGTGTAAGTTTCCTAGCATTACTATCTCTGCATCTTTATAGCTATCTGGAACTACTGGGTTAAAGTGTTCTAATACATTAAGTTCTGTAACTAATGTATCGCGAGAGTTCATATCGTTATGGTATTTACCACTCCAAAAAAAGGTTTTTCCTTCTTTTACAATTTCTACTCCAGAAATATCTAAGTTTTTATTTGTTAAAAGGTCTAAATGCTCTTGTGGGAAATCTCCACCTACAACAGAAACTAATGCTGCATCTACATTAAAATTAGATGCAGATAAACCAATATAAGTGGCTGCACCACCAAGTATTTTATCTGTTTTGCCAAAAGGGGTTTCAATAGCATCAAACGCTACTGTACCAACTACTACTAATTTGCTCATAAAATGAATTCTAAATTCTGTGCAAATATAAGTTTTTTTAATATTTCGTTATTATTAATGTAATATTTGATGGCGTTTTTATTTTATATGCTGTTTGTATACTTAACTAGTGGTTTTATACATTAATTTTGAAGGTTTAAGTACTTCTTGCTATTTTCGGGTTTTATATTATGACTTTTTTAAAAAAACATACTTCACAAATTTTGGTGCACCTTTTGTTTTGGGCACTTTTTGTTATTGTGTCTTTGTTTCTGTTTTCTAAATATTACTGGAGAGAAAATCCGTTTTTGCAATATGCATCTATTTTAGTAGTTATTGTATATGTAAATAACTTGGTGTTACTACCATTTTTTGTTAAGAAGCGTCTCTATGCTCTTTATATATTTGTATTTGCTGCTATTTCTTTTTTTGCAACACAATTGTATTGTAATGTTTTTGCGCAATGTGGTTGTTCTATTATGAAGTGTTTAAGTGATTACTTATGGCAAACATTGGTGCCTTTAATATTTTTCTCTTTTGTTTGGGTATTGTACCGCTTTATAGATAAGCAAGAAGAAGTAGAACGTATTAAGAAAGAACATACCGAAATGGAGCTTAAGTTTTTAAAATCTCAAATAAATCCGCATGTTTTATTTAATAATTTAAATACCATTTACTCGTATGCCATAGAAAAACCAAACGAGGTGCCTGATCTTATTTTAATGCTATCGGATAATTTAAAACACGTATTGTACGAAAGTAATGCCGAAACTATTTCGTTAGAAAAAGAACTTCAGTTTCTAGATAATTATATCAAGTTTCAGAAATTACGAACCGAAGGTGTAAAACAGATTTTTTATGCAACCGAAATAGAATCTAAACATAACGTTATTGCGCCTTTATTACTCATTACTATTATTGAAAATGCTTTTAAGCATAGTACTTTAAATAGTGATATTTCTATTTCTATTAAAGAACAAGATGCTGTTTTAGTTTGTACTTGCTCTAACGATTATAAAAAAGATAGTGTTACAACCGAAGACTTTAATATTGGGCTGCAAAACTTAGAAAAGCGATTGCAATTGATGTATAATAATAGGTATGAGTTTACTATTGTTAAAGGAGAACAATTTGTAGTCACCTTAAAACTGAATTTAAAATAGAATAAGTCACTTCGAGTAATTTTCTATAGAAAATTGTATCGAGAAGTAATTTAGAATTTTAAGTTTATATATTGAATTAAATATTTTTTGATCTCAAAATTTATAAGAAAATCTATGACTTGTATAATAATAGAAGATGAAATTCCTGCTCAGAATATATTGAAAAACTATTTGAGTAAGTTACCTAGTATGGAACTTAAAGGTGTTTTTAAAGCAGCAATAGAAGCCAATACTTTTTTAAATACAGATACTGTAGATGTGGTGTTTTTAGATATTAACCTACCCGATATAACTGGAATAGATTTTATAAAAACGATTAAAAATCCACCAGCTATAATAATGACAACGGCTTATCCTGATTATGCTGTGTCTAGTTTTGAATTGGATACTATTGTAGATTACTTAGTGAAGCCGTTTTCTTTCGACAGGTTTTTAAAAGGCATAAACAAAGCCAAGGAGCGTATTGTAAAACCCGAGAATACTTCTACAGCGAAAAAAGAAATGATTTTCCTTAATGTAGATAAAACGCTACATAAAATTGTATTACAAGATATTTTGTATTTAGAATCTGATAGAAATTATATTACGGTTGTTACTAAAACACAAAAATTGTCTTATATCGATTCGCTTAAAAACTGGAAAGAGAAGCTACCTGAACATGAATTTATACAGATACATAAATCATATATTATTAATAGTAAGTGTGTAGATAAAATAGCAGGTAACGAATTGTATATAAATACAAATAGATTGCCAATAGGAAGAACTTATAAACAGGAACTACTACAACGTTTACAAATTGTTTAAAAATTACTGGAATACTTTTTGATAATTCTTTGTCATGAAAAATTTCAGCTTTTTAAATATCGGGTCTATTATTTTAACTGTTTTTCTAACTGTATTTGTTACTTCTGTACAAGAATCTCAGGAAAGGATAATTTATAAATCTTTACCAAAAATAAAAAAGGGATATAGTACGGCTAATTTAGGAAACGAAAACCATAGACTAAAAAGTACTAGATATAATATAGGATATATAGGTGCTTTAATTCCTGAAATTAGATGGGATAATTCTTATGCAAGATCGCATGCATATATTGTTGATATTGATAATTATGAAAAGGAAGGTTTAAAAATTGTAGTGGACACAACTCAAATTATATATAAACTTTCAGAAGGTGATTCTGCAAGTAAGTCCCATCCTGTTTTTATTTATAACTCATCGTATAAAAACTATATTGTAGGTTTAGGGACTATTTTATATATGCATTTAGAAGCTAAAAATAGAAAAGGAGAGTGGAAACCAATAGAAAAGCAATGGGGATATTTCTGCGGAACAGGGATTTACACTCATATTTTAAAACCAAATAATATCTGCGTATCTTCAGTATATAAATACTCCGGAAACTTTAAAACTAAATTAAGGCTAAAACATTTAGGTAATTATTCTAACGAGTTCGAAGGTTATGTTAATCTTGATGAATTTGGAGAGTATGATACAAAAGAAAACGGTTATAGAGTTGTTAAAAACCCTAAGTAAGTTAAACTACAAAGAAAACCTTTACTGTTCATAAAGGCTTCTTTTAAATATAAAAATATTGTAATAATACTTAATGAGATTCCTGCCTGCACAGGAACGATACTATTTCTTCTTAGGGTGTACTAACTTCATTTCATCAATTAAATGCGTAGCTCCAGCGTATTTGTCTATAATAAATAATACGTAACGTAAATCTACCATAATGTTTCGGCAAATCTCTGGGTCGTAATTCATATCGCTCATAGTACCTTCCCATACACGATCGAAATTTAAACCTATTAAATTTCCTTCAGCATCAATAGCTGGGCTTCCAGAGTTTCCTCCTGTGGTATGGTTTGTTCCTATAAAACATACTGGTACTTTTCCGTTAGCATCTGCATATTGACCATAGTCTTTAGTGGCATATAAATCACGTAATTTAGCAGGAACATCAAATTCGTAATCGCCAGCAATGTACTTTTCCATAATACCATCTAAGTAGCTTACAGGTTGGTAGTACACGGCATCTCTTGGCGAATAGCCTTTAACTTGACCGTAAGTAACACGCAACGTACTGTTAGCATCTGGAAAATAACGTGCATCTGGTAAAGCTTCCATTAAGGCTTTCATGTATTGTTTTTGAAGCGCAGTGATGGGTGCATTTTTCTGTTGAAACTCTGCATCTATTTTGCTCATAAATGCCTCTATTAAAGGTTTTGCATATTTATAAGCTGCATCTTTATTAAGACGTTTTAAAACGTCTTTAGGTTTACCTTCTAATAATTTTAATGCAGATTCTAAGTTAGTAAATGCAGTATTTTCATAAATAGAGGCATCTACAGTATTTGTGTAAAAAGGCATTACTGCTTTATATACCTCTCTATCTACCTGTACATCATAATTTTTATGAATACCTTTTAATCTTGAAATTAAAGAAGCCTTAGCATTTTCAAAATTTTGAATATTTGCATTAGTCGCCATTTCCATTTGGAAGGCTCTAAACGTCATTTGCATTAACTCATTTGTTACTAAAAAGACCTCTATAAAGTTTCTTCTTTTAATATTTATATCGGCGAAATCTTTATATAATTTATCAAATTCTGGTAGTATATTACCGTATTTAGATTCTAAGCCTTTTGTTTTTAGTGCTTTTGTGTACTCTGCTTCAAATGCTTTTCTTTTAGCAACAGCATTACTTTTTTCAATACCTAGATTTTCTCCTATCCATTTTTTCCATGCATTTGCAATTCTAGCTTGTTTAGAAGCGTACTTAATTCTTACTGCATCGCTAGTTTTCATTTTAGCATCAATGACTTTTAATGCCGCTTCACGAATGGCAATATTACTTGGGTTAAACTCTTTGGTTATGTGTTCTATTGCAACAGCAGGGAGGTATTCGTTTGTTCTACCAGGAAACCCAAATACTAAAGTAAAATCACCTTCTTCTATACCATCTAAAGAGACTGGTAAGTAGTGTTTTGGTTTGTAAGGTTTATTGGTTTTAGAATATTTTGCTGGACGATTGTTTTCGTCTGCATAAATTCTAAACATAGAAAAATCTCCTGTGTGTCTTGGAAATACCCAATTGTCTGTGTCGCTACCAAATTTGCCAATACTTGTTGGAGGGGCACCAACCAAACGTATATCTTCAAAACGTTCTGTAATAAATAAAAAGTACTGATTGCCTTTGTAAAAGGCTTTTACTTTTGTGTTTTGCCAAGCTTCCTTTTCGGCTTGTTTTTGTATTGTATTACTATTTTTGTCTATAATAGATTGTTTTTCTGTCTCCGACATGTTATCTGTTATTCCAGAAAACACACGATCTGTAATATCCTCAATGCTTACAATGAACTCAACATACAAATTTTCGTTTGGCAATTCTTCATCTAAATTCATGGCCCAAAAACCATCTTTTAAATAATCGTTTTCTAAAGAAGAGTGTGATTGAATTTGCCCAAAACCACAGTGGTGGTTTGTTAGTATTAATCCTTTATCTGAAATAATTTCGCTTGTACAACCTCCATTAAAGTGGCCAATAGCATCTTTTAAACTAGAATTGTTAACATCATAAATGTCTTTTGCTGAGAGTTTACTACCAAGCGAGGTCATTTCATCTTCGTTCATACCTTCTAATAACGAAGGGATCCACATACCACCTTGTTGTGCAGAGACTTGCAAAGTGATAAAAAGCACTAAAAGCGTTTTTAATAATTTCATAATAAGTTAGGTCTTTGTTTGGGATGTGTCCTTTATATATTCATCATAAAGCTACCCCAAAGATAAAAAACAAGATTTTAAATCATAGTTTTTTAGCTGTTTATTGTTTTAAAGAGTATTAAACTTTTTTCAATTGGTTAAAAAATACTATTTTTCATTACATTAAAAAAGGAGTTTATAAAACTAGACTATTTCAAAATTATACATGAAGCACATTTCAAAATTACCAACTGTTGGGACTACTATATTTACAAAAATGAGTGCTTTGGCGAATAAGCATAACGCTATTAATTTATCTCAAGGTTTTCCAAATTTTAAAAGCGATAAGCTGCTTATAGATTTAGTAAGTAATGCTATGCAATCTGGTTATAATCAATACGCGCCAATGGCTGGTAGTTTAGATTTACGTGAAGCTATTGCTACAAAATTTATGAACCTGTATAATACTAGTTACCATCCAGAAAGTGAAATAACTGTAACTGCTGGTGCAACACAAGCTATTTATACTATTATATCTGCATTTGTAAGAACAGGTGATGAGGTTATTATTTTTAAACCAGCTTATGATTGTTATGAGCCAGCTATTACAGTTAATGGAGGGAAAACTATAGCTGTACAATTAGAGGCGCCAAATTATAGTGTAGACTGGAAATTAGTAAAGCAAAAAATAACAGATAAAACGAAATTAATTATTGTAAATACGCCTCATAACCCTAGTGGCACTATATTTTCTGAAGCAGACATGCTTGAATTAGAAAAAATAACAGAAGGTACAAATATTATAGTATTAAGCGATGAAGTCTATGAACATATTGTGTTTGATAAAAAAGAACACCAAAGTGCTTGCTTGTTTAAAGGGTTAAAATCTAGAAGTTTTATAACCGCATCTTTTGGTAAAACTTTTCATAATACAGGGTGGAAGATAGGATATTGTTGTGCTCCGAAAGTATTAATGGATGAGTTTAAAAAAGTACATCAATTTAATGTGTTCTCGGTTAATCACCCTATGCAAAAGGGTCTGGCAGCGTATTTAAAAACACCTAGCCATTATACCGAATTATCAGATTTCTTTCAAGAAAAACGAGACTTGTTTTTAAGTTTAATAAAAGACTCTAGTTTTCAATTTAAGCCTTCAGGAGGGACTTATTTTCAAGTGTTAGATTATTCTAAAATAACAGAGGAGTACGATGTAGACTTTGCAAATAGATTAACAATAGATTATAAAATAGCATCTATACCATTATCTGTATTTAACGATAATGGTATAGATAATAAAGTTCTTCGTTTTTGTTTTGCAAAAACTAATGAGACTTTAAAACAAGCCGCAGAGATATTAAATACAATAGAGTTTTAAAATTAATTATTTTAAATATGCAAGAAACATTAAAAGTAGCAATAATTCAATCTAATTTAGTGTGGGAAAACCCAATACAGAATAGACTAAATTTTGTAGATAAAATAAATAGTATTACTGAGACTATAGATGTTGTTGTTTTACCAGAAATGTTCACTTCTGGTTTTACAATGAATGCAGAAGTTGTAGCAGAAACGATGGATGGAGAGACAGTAAATTTGTTAAAAGAATTAGCATTTAAAAAGCAAATAGCAATTACTGGAAGTCTTGTTATTAAAGAGGACAATAAGTATTATAATAGGCTAGTTTTTATTAAGCCAGATGGCACTCTTGAAAGTTACAATAAGCGCCATGGGTTTAGTTTAGCAGGGGAACACAAAGTCTTTACGTCTGGTACCCAAAAGCTAATTGTTAATTACAAAGGGTGGGCTATTTGCCCTTTAATTTGTTACGATTTGCGTTTTCCAGTTTGGGCGCGTAATACAGAAAATTACGATGTTGTTTTGTATGTTGCCAACTGGCCCAAACCAAGAATCTCAGCTTGGGATGCTTTATTAAAAGCAAGAGCTATAGAAAACATGAGTTATACTATTGGTGTTAATAGAGTAGGCCTTGACGCTAAAAACTATGAGTATTCTGGACATTCTGCTGTTTATAATGTTTTAGGAGAACAGATAACTTCTATAGCGCCTAATAAGGAACAAATAGAAATTGTAACACTATCTAAAACACACATAGAAAAACATAGAAGACACCTAGGGTTTTTAAATGATATGGATACTTTTAATCTAAAAGTGTAAATGGTATTATTTCTTCAAAACCAGCTTTAGCTTCATAAGGCTCTTTTGCATAACTTACACGTTCTGGTTGTATCCCTTTTAAATAGTTTCCAGAGTCGTAAACCCCATTTTTATTGGTATCGTAAATAACTCTAAGGTAATATTTGCTAGGTTGAATATCGTTAAAATCAACAGGTTTTGGTTCTGTTAAGTAATTTTCAAATTTAACGACTCCTTTATCATCGGTTAATTGCACAATAACTGGGTACAACGCATTGTTTAGCACAATTCGTGCATTACCAAAACTGTTTTTAGATATAGTTCTAAGACTATAGTTTAAAGTATCATTTTTGTTTTCAAAAAAATCAGTTACCGCTTCAGGAAGCATTTGTATTTTATACCTGTTATCCTCGGTTTTATTAAATAAGAAATTGTATTTATTATTTAAACTATCGTAAGAAGCCGTGTAGGCTACAGCAGTAGAATCTTTGTCTATAATACTTATTTTACTTTTGTCTAAATTTATAAAAGGGATATTACCTTGTATACTAAAAGGTTCATTAAACCTTATACTTCCTGTTGGATAAGGTTTTATAATTAAAGAGTCTCTTAAATTATCTTTTATTCTTACTTTAAAAGTGTCGATCACACTTTTATTAACCACTCGGTACAGTAAGGAGTCTACCTCTAGTTTTGGAGTGTAAAAGTAATTTAATGTATCTGTTTTGGGGTCTTTAAAGTAGCGTGATTTATAGTCGCTAGGAACTTTAGAAATCACTTTTATTTTTATGTTTTCATAATCACCTTGAAACCCAAAAGCAATTTTTTCTCCAGAAACTAAATAGGGTTTAGACGCTTTATAGTCTATAGCTTCTTTAAATAGCTTTAAATTATATAGTTTATCCGTTGAATCTTGCTTGACTTCTATTGGTGTTTCATAAAAACCAATTTTATCAGAGCGTTGTTGAAATTTATTATCAGAATTTTTGTCTTTTAAGGCACGAAGATAGTATTTACCCGCTTTGATATTTTCAATAGTAAAATTTGTAGTACTATCTAAAGTGTTAGTAATGTATTTTGGTGTCTCTTTGTATATTATAGAATCATTATATGTAGAGTCTGCCTCATATAATACTACAGATACAAATTGGTCTGTAGAATACTCTAGGGCATCCTTTACACTTCCTTTTACAGTTAAGGAATCTATATAACTTCCTGTAGACAAAACATATCTAAAGTATTTAAAAGGGTTTTCTTCGTTATTGTCTACAATGCTGTTTCCAAAATTAAAGGCATATGTTGTGTTGGGTTGTAATGTATCGTAAATTTTAATTTTTATGTATTTGTTAGCCCCGCTTATAGGTGTAATTTCTGGAGATGTAGACATTGGTGGTGAAATAATAAGCTGTTTAGATAATTCTTTAAGCTTAACATATTCATTAAAATAAATTACAATTTCATCTCCTTTAAAATTAGTAGTATAATTTTCTGGTATTGATTTTACAATTTGTGGAGGTGTTACATCTTTTGGACCACCTGTAGGTGAGCCTCTGTTAGCACAGTTTACCAAAACCAAGGCAATAACAACTATAAAAAGAAGATTAATAATTTTATTCTGCATATTTTTTCTCTTTACCATCTAAAAATGACTACTTGGCAAATTAACAATTTATTTGCGTACTAACGAAACACTATGCGCCTTTAGTATTGAGCTTTATAAAGAATTTAACGTTAGTTAAGCAATAGCCATGGTTGCAATACTAATTTTTACACTGTCTGCTTTGTTAAGCTCCAAAATACAGGCTTCTAATGTAGCTCCTGTTGTTATAATATCATCTACTAAAAGAATATGTTTATTTGCAATACGGTCTAGATTCTCTGTAGAAAAAACTTCTGTATTGTTGTTCCATCTGGCAAATCTTTTTTTAGTAACTTGAGAGGATGTGTTAGTTACTTTTATTAAAACATCGTCTATATACTCTGCATTTAAAGCTTCGGTTATTTTTATTCCAAATTTAGAAACCTGATTATAACCGCGTGTTCTTTTTTTATTTTTATGTAATGGAACTGGAACTACTATATCTACAGTCTTGTAGTGCTCAATCTCTTTAAGCTCTTCACCCAGCCAAGTTCCTAAAAATAGCCCTATGTTTTCTTGTCCTTTGTATTTTAACCTGTGTATTAACTGTTGTACAATCCCTTTTTTTTCAAATCTAAATAAAGCTGTAGCTTGTTCAATTTTAACGCGTCCGTAAAAAATCTTTTTAACAGTATCATCATTAGCTTTATGAAAATTAGTAATGGGTAAATTATGTCTACAATCTGTACAAATGTACTTTTCGTTATCTCCTAAATATTGAGAACAACAAGTACAAGTTTTTGGAAAGAAAACATTAAGAATTGATGAGAGCATTAATGATTATTAGTTTTCTTATTAAATGTACAAAAATGAAATGGGATTTAATGATATCATAATAAAATTAGTATTAATAAGTTTTTTAACAATTATTTTATCATTTTGTCGATTAAACAAGTTGGTATAAGCTTATTTTGCTAGTTTAGTCGCAACATAACATAATTAGAATGATAGTTAACCCTCAATTTTTTAACTACAGATTGATTATTGGTTCATTGGTTATAGTAATTGTTAGTTTGGTTACTTTGGGGTATTTAAAATATAATACACTAAAAAAGAATCAGGAATTTATAACACAAGAAAATAAACTTGTGGAAAATGAATTGTCTGAAATGATTTCAAGTTACGAAAAGATGGTTGTAGAAAACCAAAATATAAATGTAGAACTTGAAAAAACGAAGCAAAAAATTAGTAGAATCTTAGATTCTGTTAAAACACTAGAATCAAATGTATCCTTAATATCTAGTTACAAAAAGCAAATAGAAGACTTTAAAGCAGAGCATAAAGAAATAACGTCTATTGTTAATGATTTAAAATCTGAAAATATAACGGTAAATAAGAAAGAAAAGTTAAAGAATAATGTACAAAAAAAGTTAGGCTCTAATAGTGAAAATTATACTAAAGTAGAGTCGCCCAAATCTAGTTTAACTGTTTCTAGCTTTACGGCAGAAGCTGTAAAACGTGTAACTAGAAAAAGAATTATTAAAACCAAATACGCTAATAATGCTAAACAAATACATGTTTGCTTTACATTAGAAGATAGTACGTTTACACAAGAAGAATATAAAGATATATATATTCAAATTTTAAACCCTAAGAATAATATTATAGCAGATAAAGGTGTTGTAAATTTTGGAAAATCATCTTTAATATATACAGAAAAACTAGGTATTGATTATGATAATAAAACTAAAAAAGTGTGTTCTTTAATAAAAACAGACGCTAGTGATGCGTTAGTTAAAGGAACTTATTTTGTTAGCATATATCATAAAGCTGTTCGTTTAGGTAATACAACCATTGAATTAAAGTAAAATACTCTCACAATTTTTACAAAACCGCTCTATTTGTTTGGAGCGGTTTTTATATTTTTGCGCTATGGCAAATCAAGACGATAAATTTAAAAAAGTAATATCACACGCTAAGGAATATGGGTACATATTTCAAAGTAGTGAAATATACGACGGATTAAGTGCAGTATACGATTACGCACAAAACGGAGTCGAGTTAAAAAAGAACATAAGAGATTATTGGTGGAGAGCCATGGTACAGATGAATGACAATATTGTAGGATTAGATTCTGCTATATTTATGCATCCTACTACTTGGAAAGCTTCTGGGCATGTTGATGCCTTTAATGATCCATTAATAGACAATAAAGATTCTAAAAAACGCTATCGAGCAGATGTATTGGTTGAAGATTATTGTTTAAAGATTGAAACAAAAATTGAAAAAGAAGTTAAAAAGGCGGCTAAACGTTTTGGAGACGCTTTTAATAAAGCTGAATTTGTTTCAACAAACCCTCGTGTTTTAGGATATCAAGAAAAAATAGATACAATATTATCTCGATTAGGGAGCTCTTTGGAAAACGAAGATTTAGCAGATGTAAAGGCGCTAATTGAAGAATTAGAAATAGCAGACCCATTAACAGGAAGTAAAAACTGGACGGATGTTAAGCAGTTTAACTTAATGTTTGGTACTAAGTTAGGAGCTTCTGCCGAAAGTGCTATGGATTTATATCTAAGGCCAGAAACTGCTCAAGGTATTTTTGTAAACTTCTTGAATGTTCAAAAAAGTGGACGAATGAAATTGCCTTTTGGTATTGCACAAACAGGAAAAGCGTTTAGAAACGAAATTGTAGCAAGACAATTTATTTTTAGAATGCGCGAATTTGAGCAAATGGAAATGCAATTTTTTATTAAACCAGGAACACAAAGTGAATGGTTTAAGCATTGGAAAGAAGCTAGAATGAAATGGCATTTATCTTTAGGCTTAGGCGAAGATAATTATAGATTCCATGACCATGAAAAATTAGCACATTATGCTGATGCGGCAACAGATATAGAGTTTAAATTTCCGTTTGGATTTAAAGAATTAGAAGGGGTCCATTCGCGTACAGATTTCGATTTAAAAGCGCACGAAGAACATTCAGGCAAAAAGCTACAGTATTTCGATCATGAAGAAAACAAAAGCTACACACCTTATGTTTTAGAAACGTCTATAGGTTTAGATCGTATGTTTTTAGCAATATTTTCTAATGCACTTACAGATGAGCAATTAGAGGATGGAACTACTCGAACTGTATTGCGTTTACCTGCTGTTTTAGCACCTTATAAAGTAGCAGTTTTACCATTAATTAAAAGAGATGGATTACCCGAAGTTGCTAAAAAGATTGTAGAAGATTTAAAATGGGACTTTAATGTGGCTTACGATGAAAAAGATGCTGTAGGTAGACGTTATCGTCGTCAAGATGCAAATGGAACACCGTATTGTATTACTGTAGATCATGAAAGTTTAGAAGATAACACTGTTACTATTAGACATAGAGATACTATGGAACAAAAACGTGTTAAAATAGAAGATATAAGAGCAATTATTAAACAAGAGGTAGATGTACGTACTTGGTTAATGAAAATGTAGATTACAGCGCTTTATATAATAAAATAAAAAACCAGCTTCAAAAAAATAAATGAAGCTGGTTTTTTATTTAAAATACTTTTAAAAGTAAAAAATTAGTTAGTTTTTTGGGCCACCATAATTATAAATTCCGAACGGCGATTGGCTTGATGTTGTTTTTCTGTACATTTATTACCACATTTATATAATGGCTCACTTTCTCCCATGCCTTCTCCAGAAATTCTTGAAGCATCAATACCTCTAGAAATAATATACTCTACAGTAGATTTCGCTCTTTTACCAGATAGTTTTTTATTATAAATAGCTTTACCACGACTGTCTGTATGCGATTTTGCATTAATAACCATATTAGGATAGTTCTTCATTATTAAAACTAACTTATCCAGTTCTAATGCACCTTGACTAGTAATATCCGCTTTATTATAATCGAAATAAATAGGCTCTAAAAGAACACGGTCTGCAACAATAATCTTTTGTATAGGATCTAGTTTAAATTCTATATTAAGAGTTTCTTCTTGAGTTCCAGGCGCATTTAAAGTATTGTTTTCGTAAGTTTCAGCAGTTGCTGCAAGATTAATAGTACTACCACATTCTACATTAAACAGAATTTGTCCTTTAGCATTACTAGTTTTAGAAGTAATAATCTTACCATTATCATCTAATAAAGTAACTATTGCATTTGCTATAAGTATACCGGTTTCAGAATTTTTTACAGTAATTGTAGTCTCTACATTGCATAGAGGTTGCATTTTTTTAATAGCATATATATCATCGCTTCCTTTTCCTCCAGATCTGTTTGAGGATACAAAGCCATCTCCTGATGCGTTTATAGTAAATGCAAAATCATCTGAATTACTATTTATTGGAGCTCCTACATTACGTAACGGAGATAGTTTTTTATTAGTTTCTGTTATAAAAAACACATCTAAACCTCCAAGACCTAAGTGACCATTTGAAGAGAAGTATAATGTGTTGTTCTCACTAATAAACGGGAACATTTCTTGCCCTTTAGTATTAATTATATTTCCTAAGTTTACAGGTTTACCTAATGCTCCATTATTCTTTATTGTAGCTTTATAAATATCAAACCCACCATAACCACCAGACATGTCCGAAGCAAAGTATAAGGTTTTACCATCTCTACTTATAGAAGGGTTTTTAATAGAGTAGCTCTTTTTGTTTATTGGTAATGCTTTTGCTTTACCCCATTTGTCTCCTTTTTTGGTCGCTTTAAATAAATGTAAAACACTAAATTTTGTGTTTGAACCAGCACTCTTATCAAAAAAACTTTCTCTAGAAAAATACATTGTTTTACCATCTGGACTAAAAGTGACTAATCCTTCATGGTATTTGGTATTTATATTGTTGTTTAACAAGGTTTCATTACTATATGCACCGTTATTAACAGTATAGCTATAAATGTCTAAATAAGGCTGTTTATTCCAGCCATAATTATTCCTTGAGTTATTTCTAGCTGAGGTCATATAAAGTTTTTTGTCTAAAACCATACCTCCAAAGTCTGAAGCTTTCGAGTTAATAGCTAAATTTTTAATGGTAACTTTATTTGGTCTGGCTAAAATTTTATCCAAATAATTAGGGTTTGCTATAAACGCTTTTGCTCTAGTGTCTTTTGGGGCAGAAGCTGCAAATTCATTCATTTGAGTATTTGATGCTTGGTACTTACCATTTGCTTTAAGCATTTGTGCATACCTATAAATGGTTTCTGGATCTTTAGAGTTTTCTAAAGCTTTAGCATACCAACGTTCTGCTTCAACAGTGTTGAAAATATTATAATTGGCTTCAGCTAAACGCCTATATACGTAAGCATCAGCTTTTCCATTTTTAACGAGTTTATTGTAAGCTGCTATAGCATTTACAAATTCAAGTTTATCAAAATACTTGTCAGCTGTTTTGGTGGCTTTATTTTGAGCCACCAATATACAGCTGCTTAAGCAGATTAATACTACTACTAGTATATTTTTCATATTATTTCAGTAATTAGAAATAACGTGGTGAACGAGAGACTTTCTTAGGTAAGAAAATATCGAAGTTTATAAATATCTCATGAGACGAGTTTGTAACAACATTTAAGTCTGACTGTATACTATCGTAAGCATAGCCAATTCTTAAATTAGGAGATATCATAAAGTTTATCATACCACTAAATGAGTCTTCTAAACGGTAACCTGCTCCTATTTCTACTACATTGTACATAAATAGGTTTAAGTTAACATCGTAACTTACTGGAGCATCAAAAGCTAACTTTGCTAATGCATGAGGCTTTAACTTAAAGTTTTCTGATAAATCAAAGACATAACCTGCTGCTGCAAAGAAATGCTCTCTCTCAGACCCTATTTTTGTTCCATTTAAGTCTAAATGCACACCATTTAATATATTT
>NZ_JBSHNT010000141.1:0-848 GCF_053601615.1 Pontimicrobium sp. MEBiC06410 | reverse complement strand
AGTGCTGTTAATGGATCGTGTCAAGACACCTTAATGGTTACTGCGCCTAATTGTGCTTGTCCTTTTATCGATACGCCTACTAATCCTAACAATCCTAGTATTTGTTTTGGGGCAACTACACCTGCTTTAAGTGTTGTACTGCCTGGCCCTCCTGCTTTAGGGGATACTGTTAATTGGTATGCAAACGCTACTGGAGGTACTGCATTAGCTTCTGGTCTTAATTATACACCTACCGATACAGCTATTGGAGTTTACACTTACTATGCTGAAGCTGAAGAAACTGTCTCTGGTTGCGTGAGTTCTAGAATACCAGTAGTTCTTACTATTGAAACACCTGCTAATGCTGGTACAGATG
Organism: Pontimicrobium sp. MEBiC06410; assembly: GCF_053601615.1. NCBI lineage: Bacteria > Pseudomonadati > Bacteroidota > Flavobacteriia > Flavobacteriales > Flavobacteriaceae > Pontimicrobium > Pontimicrobium sp. MEBiC06410. The sequence goes on along the minus strand of NZ_JBSHNT010000141.1, from coordinate 493 downwards.
GAGGCATTACTATCTGTGACGATAGTTCTACAACTATAGATTTATTTAGTTTAATCGCTGGTGAAGATGCTGGTGGTACTTGGTCGCAAACTTCTGGATCTGGCGGTACTTTTAATGCTGTAGCTGGTACTTTTACACCAGCTGTTGGTGCAACTACTAGTACCTTCGATTATACTGTTATTGGAACAAATCCTTGTCCTAACGATGTTAGTACTGCTACTATTACTATTAATCAAACACCTGTACTTAACTTTACTGCAACTACTTGTGCTGCTAACTTATTAACTTACGATGTTTCTTTTAGCATTTCTCCTGCTTCTGCTGTTATTACGACCTCTGCAGGAACTGTTGCTGGGAACTCTATTACTGGTGTTCCTGCTGGAACGGATATTACAATTACTGCAACTAGTGCTGTTAATGGATCGTGTCAAGACACCTTAATGGTTACTGCGCCTAATTGTGCTTGTCCTTTTATCGATACGCCTACTAATCC